>JBAIYI010000528.1:0-2856 GCA_037915955.1 Terriglobales bacterium | reverse complement strand
TCCAGCATGGTAAAGAACTCCGGAAAGGAGATTCGGGCCGCGTCAGCACCTTTGATCTCGGTTTCGCCCTCGGCTCGGAGCGCCGCCACCGCAAACGCCATGGCTATGCGATGATCGCCGGCCGGATCGATGGTCGCGCCGTGCAGCTTCTGGCTGCCGGGGACGCGCAGGCCGTCTTCACGCTCTTCACACTCGGCGCCCATGGCGCGCAGATTCCGTGCCACCAGCGCGATGCGATCAGATTCTTTTACCCGCAACTCTTTTGCGTCGCGAATCTCGATGCCATCACGCGTGTAGGGCGCGATGGCCGCCAGCACCGGCAGCTCATCGATGAGCGACACGGACTGGCCGCCGGAGATGGTGGTTCCCTTCAAATTCCCTTTCTCCACTTTCACTGTTCCCACCAGCTCGCCGTTCTGCTCTTCCAGGTTGATCACGCTGATGTTCGCGCCCATGATCTTCAGCACATCCAGCAATGCCGCGCGCGTGGGGTTCAGGAGCAGGCCGTCAATCACGAGATTCGAATCCGGGAACAGCGCCGCCGCGCACATGAAGAACGCCGCAGAAGAGACGTCTCCTGGAACTGCCGCCTGGATCGCCTTCAGCTTCTGCCCTCCCGCGATTTGCACCTTGTTTTTTGAGCGCGAAAGCTCAACCCCAAAAGCTCGCAGGGCCTGCTCGGAGTGATCGCGGGTGCGATAGGGCTCTTCATAACTGGTCTCACCAGAGGCAAACAGGCCGGCAAACATCACCGCCGACTTCACCTGCGCGCTGGCCACCTGAGAGACATAATCGATCCCGTGCAGATTGCCGCCCTTCATCCTCAGCGGTGGACGATCACCCGCGGCAGCTCTTATATCCGCGCCCATCTGGCGTAAAGGAACCATGACTCGGGCCATGGGACGGCGCGAGAGCGATTCGTCGCCATGCAATTCGCACTCAAACGCATGTCCGGCAAGGATCCCGGCCATCATTCGCATGGTGGAGCCGGAGTTGCCGCAGTCAAGGCTAGCCGAGGGCTGCAGAAGTCGCTCGCGACCATCGATCTCAACGTTCGTACCATTCACGCGAATCTGCGTTCCAAGCTGGCGCAGGCAGGAGAGCGTGCTGGCGCAATCCGCCCCCGTGGAGAAATTGCTGAGGCGGGTTGTGCCTTCCGCCAATGCGCCGAGCATGGCATAACGATGGGAAACTGATTTGTCCCCTGGCAGACGGATTGAACCAAGAACATTTTTCGCGGGTCGAATGATCAACGTACCAGCTCCGCTCCATAACGCCGGATAAAAACGGTTGTCCGGAGTTGCTGAAATATTTGTCGAGACGTAACTCTGGATTAAGACAACTTGTAATGACCTTCCTCATCTTACCTTCTAGCACGCGCGCGTTGCGCAAAGTAAGAGGTAACACCCGGAACGCTTCCCTGCCTGCTGCCCTGGCAATTCCCTCTTCACCAAATTCAAGGCTCGGGTCACAATCATGCGTTTCCGGTCGTCCCATATCCTGTTTCCCTGCTTCGCCCTGTTGTTTGTTTCAGCCCAAACCTCTTTCGCACAGTTCGGTATGACGCCGATGCCGCAGCGCGGTCCTGATGCACATTTCAACGGCATGGGCCATGAGCTCTCATCCTTGTCAGGAACGGTGGTCAGCATGGCGGGTGATCATCCGCTCGGCAATGTGAAGATCGATCTCACGGAGGGCGCCACCGGCAAGCCCGTAAGCACCACGTACACTGACAATGCCGGCTCATTCTCGTTCTCAGGAATACCCAGCGGTGGCTACCAGATCACCGCAACCGCCGGTCTGGTGCAGGTTTCCGATCACGTTGATCTTGCAGTTGCAGCTACTCCCGTTACACTGCGTATCCCGGACCGGCAGAGCGCCGCAGACCGCGCTGGCTCTGATCCCAACACAGTCTCGGTGGCCCAGATGAAGATTCCGGCGAAGGCGCGTGCGGAGTTTGCCAAAGCGCAGGAACTCAGTTCCAAAGGCAAAGTCGAAGACGCGCAGAAACACCTGGCCAGGTCGCTGGAGATCGCTCCTGATTTTGCCGAGGCTCTGACTTTGCGCGCAGTCATGCGACTCTCCACTGACCTGACCGGCGCGGAAGGCGATCTTCAGCACGCCATCAAGTCCGATGGAAACTATGCCATGGCCTACACCGTTCTTGGCGCAACGCTGAACGCTCAGGGCAAATTCGACCAGGCACTCAACACGCTCAACCGCGCCATCTCGCTGGCGCCCATGGCATGGCAAAACTTTTATGAGATGGCCAAAGCCTACGACGCCACGGCGAAATACCAGGAAGGCCTGCAGCATGTCCAGAAGGCCTTTTCGCTCACCGGGGAGGTGTTTCCTCCCATGTTGCTGCTGCGGGCGCATTGCCTGATGGGTGTGCATCAGTTCGGCGACGCCGTCACCGACCTTGAAGCGTTCCTAAAGAGGGATTCCAGTGGAGCAAATGCCGAGACGGCAAGGCAGCTTCTGGCCGAGGCGCAGCAGCGATTGGCAAAGAAGTAAGAATTGCATTTAATGACGTTCGCGCGGGCGACTCTGGGAAGCTCTCAGCTTCTGGCAGTTGCTCGCGTTTTTGTTACTTCCCAGTAAACCTTAGCTGCCCCCGGCCGGGTATTTTCAGCACTTATTGAAAACAAATCTACTTATCTGATTTTGACCCTTGCGTGACCCAACCTTTTCCACAGGGTCACCCAGAGTTTTCCACAGGGTCACGCCACGCTTTGCTTGCGTCACCCAAGGGTCTCAGCTCCCTTCATCCCATCGCCCCGGGTTACTGAGTAGCTAATAGTCCAAAGCCGGACGAACGCAATCTTCTTCGCAAATTTTCAAAGAGCGCGGCCA
>JBAIYI010000905.1:0-3783 GCA_037915955.1 Terriglobales bacterium | reverse complement strand
TTCCTGGCGAACGCATCCGGGACTCAGAATGGCAGCTTGGTTCTTACGAGCAATGGCGCCGCTGCACTGACGGTTCCGCTCTCCGGAACCGGAGTTGCTCCCCTTGCACATTCGGTTGACGTTTCTTGGACCGCCAGCGCGAGCAGCGCGATCCAGTCATACAACGTCTATCGCGGTACCACGAGCGGAGGTCCCTATACCAGGGTCTCCAACGCACTCACCTCTACGGCAACGTTGTTCACGGACACCGGCGTGACCTCAGGCAAGCAGTATTTCTACGTGGTCACTTCGGTGAATTCCTCGGGTGTGGAAAGCGTCGCGTCCAATGAGGTCGCGGTAGCCATACCAATACCGTAAATCGGCGGCCTGTTTTCGGTTCGTTTGTTGATCCCCCTGGAGTTTGCATACGATGAAGTTGCATAAGATTTTGATTGCTTTTTCCCTGTTCATCATCGCGCTGCCGCTTGCGGCGCAGAACACACCGCGAATTTTCTATTCCGACCTGGAAAGCGGCCCGAATACGGGCGGTCAGAACAACAAAGGCGCTTTTGTCACCGTCTGGGGCAAGAACTTCGGCGCCACCCAGGGCACTTCGACCGTGACCATCGGTGGCGGGGCAGCGGACAACTACCCGCTCTGGTCTGACGGAAAGATCATCTTCCAATTGGGCGCCGCGGCAGCCACCGGCAACATAGTGGTGAACGTGTCAGGAGTAGGAGCCAGCAATGGTACACCGTTCACTGTTCGTGCCGGCAACCTCTTCTTTGTTGCCACCACCGGCAGTGATACCAATACAGGCAGCTTTGCCGCCCCGTGGAAGACGATCGTGAAGGCGAAGAACTCGATGTCTGCCGGCGACATCAGCTATATCGAAGATGGCGTATCACAAACGTCCCAGGATAACTTCAGCGCCTATCTCAGCATGGACAAGAACGGGGCCAGTAACTCAGGAACGGCTGCCGCCCCGCTCGCCCTTGTTGCCTATCCGAATGCCACTGTCACCATTGGCGTGGCAGGCGGGCTTGCGTATGGGCTCCGAACTCCGAACATCGGAACGAACGAAGACTTCTGGGTGCTCTCACAGCTGCACATCATCGGTGGCACGCAAGCCATGGACGTGGGCGGTACCGGCTGGAAGATCGTTGGCAACGAAATGCAGTGTCCTGGCGCGGACAATCAGGTGGGCTGCTTTGAGATGAGCGGCGGTAATCAGGTGAAATTCTATGGCAACGAAGTCCATAACGCCGGAATTAACCCGACTTCATCCAAGTTCTATCATGCGGTTTATTTCAGTACCGATTCAAACCACATTGACGTGGGCTGGAACCATATCCATGACAATTTCACCTGCCGCGCGCTTCAGTTCCACTCTTCACCGCTATGTAATCCGACATGCGGAGCCGGCGATACCACCGGTTTTGATCAGTTTGACCTGCACGTTCACGACAACTTGATCCATGGCGACAACTGCAACGGCATCAACTTCGCCACGGTCGATCCCTCCAAGGGCACGGTCGAGGCGTACAACAACGTGATCTACCACGTTGGTCTCATGGATCCTCTGCAACTCGGCGGCAGCTTCTCCTGCATCTATGTGGCCGGTATCACTAACACCGGAACCCCGGGAACCGGAACTGTGCAGGTGTTCAACAACACAGTTTCTGACTGCGCGGCGAACAACTCTGCGAACGCGAGCGGATCGCGCGGGGCGTTCGGCGTGGGAGGTGGACCGGCGACCCTGATCATGAACCTGCAAAATAACATCGCCTATCAGAATACTGGCGAGGTTTACATTGACGGGAGCCTGGCCCAGATCAAGGGCGATCACAACGAATGGTTCGGCGTGGGGAACGGTCCAACTCAAACCACAAACAACATCAATGCGGACCCGCTGTTCGTGAACCGCACGGCGTTTGATTTCCATCTCACCAGCACCAGCCCGGCCAAAGACACCGGATTGACGGTCGTACAGTCCGACTCCTTCAATCCCAGCCCTGGCCCGACAATTGGTGTCGACAAGGATGGCGTACTGCGTCCGCAGGGCACAGCGTTCGATCTGGGTGCATACGAGTTCTTCAGTGGTGCGGTCGTACGTCCTAACCCGCCGACTGGGGTAACGGCAGTGGTTCACTAAAGCTTGCTTGAGAAAAATGGCAGCCTGCGGGCTGCCATTTTCCTTTTGGTGGTAAGCGGGGGGTTAACGCATCTCCCGGACTCTCAATAGCGCATTAGCTCTCGCCACGCCGTAAGTAAGGTACATGGTGAAAAGTGCCGGGAAGTCTCTCCAGCGACCTCCCTTCAGAATTCTCCGGGCCGTCAGCACCGAAGGGGGCAGGGCCAGAGCAACGACACCCAAAAGTGGAACCAACCACGGTCCCCCCAGGGCCGCCCATGCAATGCCACCAATGATCCCAAGCAGCCCAAAAAGCGTGTAGGCTGCAAACAGTACCGCATTGCGGTTGTCTGAGCCAAACACATCGCGCAGGAATACCCTCACGACGTGGGTTCCATGCCAGCGCTGCTTCCGATAGAAAACTTTCAGGCTCTGAGCCGTGCCAAGGTGAACCACCCCGAGTTGAGGAAAAGCCCGCACCGGCATTCCGGCCGCACGCACGCGTTCGCACAGCTCGTAGTCCTCGTTGGTCTGGATACTTTCGTCAAAGCCGCCCACCTGCAAAAAGTCTTCACGCCGCATGACCAGGTCTCCTGCAGGCACATGCGAAACGTCGCCTGATTTCGGCGCTTCCTGGTAATCATGCCAGGTACGGCCAACCCATGTAGAGCCTTCCGGAAGGAGATAATTTGCGCCGATGACTCCCATCCCGTCCTTCGGAGCAAAGGCCAGTATGTCTTTGAGCCAGCTGGGCGGGGCAACGCAATCGGCATCGAGGAATGCGACAATCTCTCCGCTCGCGTGCTTCACGCCCCAGTTGCGCAGCCCGGAGATCCGCACGCCTCTCCGTTCCAGAATCGTAACCTGCATCCGTTCAGAGAATGACCTCGCTATCTCGACGGTCGCATCTTTCGATCCGTTATCCACCAGGATCACTTCGAACTGCTCTTTCGGGAAATCTGACGCGGCAAGCGACTCCAGGCAGTGGCCGATCACGCGGGCTTCGTTCAGTGCCGGCACGATTACCGAAATCCTGGTAGTCGCAGCCTTAGTGTTTCGGCGCGCCTCCACCTGAATTTGTTCCGCTGCCTTCATGCCCCCGCCTTCCTCAACGCAGCCGGGCGCGGGGATTTTTCTGCTGCGCGCGCCTCAGTTACAGCTTGATAAATCTGCTGGTACCTGGCCGCCATGGCAGCAGAGGTGTAGTTCTCTCGTACCCAGGCGCGCCCGGTCGCAGCCAGCCGCTGCGCCATGTCAGGATGCAAAAGCAAGGCGCGTAGCGCTTCCTTGAGATCGTTTTTGTCCCCGGGATTCACCAGCAACCCTGTCTCGCCTTGCGTCACCACCTTGGGAATGGCGCCTACGCGGGTAGCAATTACCGGCTTGCCGGCGGCCATCGCTTCCAGCAGTGTCATCGGTAGGCCCTCATTCAACGATGGCAACACTAAGATATCGATTCCTGCATACACGGCAGGCATGTCACCACATTGGCCAAGCAACTGCACGGATGATTCAAGCCCGAGGTCCCCGACGATCTTTTCAATTTCCACTCGGTCCGGACCTTCGCCCGCGACTACTACCTTGATTCCTGGAAATTCGTTTCTCAGTTCGGCAATCGCCGGCAGCAGAAATTCGAATCCCTTTTGCATGTCGAGCCTGCAGACCATCCC
>JBAIYI010000603.1:0-2811 GCA_037915955.1 Terriglobales bacterium | reverse complement strand
CGTACCCCTTACTTCTGCTCCGGCGTGATCGCGTTCACGGTAAAGACGACGTTCTTGCAGCGAAAGGCCCCATCGGGAAGCTGCGTGCAAAGTTTTGGATCGTAGCTTACCCGGGTAATGTTGTTGGCGTGGAACGTGTAGTTTCTTGTAGCGGTCGCGCCCGCGCAGCCAGAAACCAGCGCCACGGCGGCCAGAATCAGCAGGGCGGCAATGCTCCGGACGGCCGTGGAAAATGTGACTGTCATTTGCTTTCTGCTCCTGGGGATGTTCTCCCTGTTGAGCGAAGCATGCTCCACGTCTTAGTGATCCAATACGGTACTTTGGTTGATGTACAGCGGGAGAGGCCGGGATTTGCAGCGCAACTCACGTAGCCGCCGCGCGCTGCTTATCCAGCAATCATGCGGCTGCGCGCACACCCTTGCACCTGCGCTGCGACACGTTGATCATCGTGGTGCCGTTACTTTCGTCGTCGTGCTTGGGTAAGAGACGATTCGCCCGGGCTGTGCGCGCTCGCGTTTATTTTTTGGGTGCCGTGCTTTCCTGGAGCGCGCGGTCCACCATGTCACGAAATGCTTCCGGAGTCATGATTCCGGCGTACTCCTGGCCGTTGACGAAAAGGGTTGGCGTGGCGTCCACGCCCAGCGCTTTGCCCTCGCTCATCGATGCGCGGACTTTCGTCTCATCCTGCTTCGCCAGGCATGCCTGGAGTGGCTCAACTGGAAGGCTGCGTTTCTGCCCAACGTCAGTCGCAATGGCGTCCACGGCTTTCAGGTCAGTGCCTCCACCGGCTTTCACTTTGTTCGTCACATCCTGCTGGTGCGTGTGGATGTAGTCGGAGAATTGCCAATAAGCGTCAGGCGACTGCTGCGCCAGGCATAGCGCGTCAACCGCGGCGCGCATCGCCCACGGATGAGCGTCAGTAATGGGAAAGTCTTTCATTACCAGCTTCACGCGATCGCGATACCGCAGCATGACTTCATTCACCATAGTCACGTACATCTTCGCGCAGAAGGGACACTGAAAGTCGTCATAAACGGCGATAGTCACGGGCGCCTTGTCGGTCCCGCGAAACGGCCGCCCGCTCAGGTCAATGCTGCGCATGTTTTTGGCGTATGGATCCTCGGTCAGGTCGAACTCGGTTATGTAGAGCAGTTTGGTTGAGTTCTGGTCAATCAGGAAATTCAGTGACTTCTTCACCCCGCGCGCTTCCAGGGTCACCGGCAGATTGTCATAGCCCGTAAATTTGCTGGGCGTGCGCTGCCCAATCGTGACTTGCGCGTCCGGCGGGGCTTCGGTGGAAGCGCGTATCTGGCGCTCGATCTTGCGCTGTGTCTCCGCAGAAAGCGGTTGTGCCTGCGCGAATATTGCCAGAGGAAAACAAAGGAGAAGAAAGGCTGTGATGAGCTTCATAGAGAGTGATTACTCATATTGTACCGCCGGAGAGTCCCTGATTGAGGTTGCAGCCGCCGCAAGTCAGGATTTTGTAACAGGGAGAACCACGGCCCCGGATCGTGCTCGCCACCGGGGCCGAAAAACGGCGCGCTCCTCTAGCTGGCCTTCTTGTCGCGATGAAGGTCGCGTTTGTCGTGCTTGATATCCCGGCGGTCGTGCCGGCGGTCTTTGCGGTCCTGGTGCACGTCCCTTTCATCGCGATGAACATCACGGCGATCGGAGCGCACATCCTTGCGGTCCTTGTTCAAATCGCGTTGATCTTTACGGATATCCGCGCGGTCTTTCTGGGCATCGGCTGTATCGCCCTTCTTCACGTCATGGCGAAGGTCACGGCGGTCTTTCGCCAGATCGTTTTCATCGTGGCGAATGTCCTTTCTATCGCCCTTGATGTCGGCACGGTCCTGCCGCACATCTTTCTTGTCTGACCTGATATCGCGATTATCTTTCTTCAGGTCGCGCCGGTCCTGGTTTATGTCCTTGCGGTCCTCTTTTACGTCAGAGTTGGGCGCCGGGTTTTGCGCATACACGGCAGACGCCGCACCCAAAAGCGAAATGCTCAGTAAATAACCTAACTTTCGTCGCATAACAGCAAAAGCTCCTTTTCCCTCCAAGGTTTGTGAAGCTGCGTTGTCAGCTACAAACCCGGACTCTGGCAGAAGTTGCTCCGCCTGCCTGTGTGACGAAAAGTTACTTTGGTGAGCGGGCCCGCGTCCCTGTGTTCTGGCCTCCAGAAAAGCCAAACCCGCCATTCTGCTCCGAATGGCGGGTGGACTTTCTCAAGAGCTGTACGTTACGAGCAGGGCCCTACCTGGTGCGGATACAGCAGGAACATCTGCGGAAACTGTTTCTGCAGGCTGTCTGACGGCAGCACAATCAGATCTTCCGCTTTCGCCGGGCTCATGGGATCCAGTTCAAAGCGGTAATAAGAATCAACCATGTTGGAAACCACTTGCGCCTTGTAAGCAAGCTCCTGCTGCAACTTCACGTCCTTCATGTTGTAGGTGCGCTGCAAGCTTCCATTCATTGCGGAAAGCACTATGCCGCCGCTGTCATGTGTCAAGGGATAGTAGTCCTGGTCGCCGGTGTCATACACCAGTTCTCCGGCCACGCTGCTCGTCGACAATCCGTATGGCGTCATCGTTTGCCCGCCCGCAACAATGTTTTTCGCGCTCACCGGGCCAAGCGCCAGGCCGAACATACGCACCTGATGATCATGCAGCTCTTTGGCTATTTTTCTGGGTGAAGTTGTTTTATTCCCTTCCAGGTCCTGGGCAATCACCACCACGGCATCGCCGGGCTCGGGCGTTCCAAACATTTGCAGGGCCTGTGCCACTGCGTCCAGCACACCCGGATTCTGTG
>JBAIYI010000758.1:0-2973 GCA_037915955.1 Terriglobales bacterium | reverse complement strand
GGCATGATCACAAAGACGAACAGCACCATGATCGCGCCCGCATAGACAATGACCTGGATCGCAGCAACAAATTCTGCCCCAAGCAGAAGATAGATCAGCGCCAGAGAAGCCATCACCACCACGAGTGAGAGGGCGCTGTTGATGGGGTGGCGCTGCACCAGCAGGTTTACCGCGCCTGCAATGCAGATAAGCCCAAAGACGATAAACAGGATCTGGTGGACCACGTTATGAGGCCCTCCATGCCACGATGAAGCTGGTCACGATGATGTTGGCGATGGCCAGGGGCAGCAGGAACTTCCAACCGAAGGCCATGAGCTGGTCATAACGGAAGCGCGGAAGCGTGCCGCGAATCCAGATATACAGAAAGATGAAGAAGAAGACCTTTACGGCGAACCAGAATACGGGCAGCAGGGCGCGCATGAGCGGCGGTCCAAACAACGGGCCGTGCCAGCCACCGAAGAACAGCAGCGTGGCCACGCAGCCCACGGTAAACATGTTCAGGTATTCGGCCATGAAGAACATGGCAAATTTCATGGCGCTGTATTCGGTGTGGTAGCCGGCCACCAGTTCGGTTTCAGCTTCCGGCAGGTCGAACGGGATACGGTTAGTTTCCGCGTATGCGGCCATCAGGTAAATGAAGAACGCGATGAACTGGGGGAAGATATACCAGTGCGGAATCACGCCGAACCATGAGGGCTGTCCCTGCGCATCCACGATGTCCCGCAGACTCAGGCTTCCGGCAAGAAGAAGCACACCGACAAGGGAGAGTCCGAGCGCCAGCTCATAGCTGATCATTTGGGCGCTCGCGCGCAGCGACCCCAGCAGGGAATACTTGCTGTTGGAAGACCATCCCGCCAGCGCAATCCCATACACGCCGATGGAAGTAGCTCCCAGGATGATGAGCAGCCCTATGTTGATGTCGGAAATGCCGCCCGAGCCTGCCACGCCCGTAATCTGTAGCGGAATGGTCCATCCATGCACTGTGATGGATTCGCCGAAGGGAATTACGGCAATCGAGATCAGAGACATGGCCAACGCCAGCATCGGAGCCATGATGTAGAGGCCTTTGTGGACGCTGTCCGGCACCATGTCTTCTTTCAGGATGAACTTCACGCCATCCGCAAGAGGCTGCAGCAGTCCGAACGGACCTACACGGGTGGGTCCCCAGCGGTTCTGGATGCGGGCCACCACCTTGCGCTCCAGCAGTGTGGTATACGCCACGCCCGTGAGCATGATGAACACCACCAGCACAATCTTGATTACCGCAACGATAAGGAAAGTTTGTAAGTCCACTTTTTCTGTACCGCCCCTGCGGGCTGTTGCTCAGGGTCGCGCAACACAGCGAACACACTTCGCTTGTCCCGCGTGCCCGTCTTGTCTCAACAAAAATCTGAAAACCGTCATCCGCGAAGCTGGGGGCAGCTTCACGCCCGAAAACCTAGTCAGCCATTACTTCTTTGTTGTCGCGAATGGCCCGCTTATTCTCAACCACCGTGTTCAACGCTCGCGAGTACCTGCCCAGCGTGCCTGAAGTAAACAGCGTGTCATTCGCCGGAACGATCTGTACCAAGCTGTCACTTGCTCCCGGCTTGCCGTTTTCTGCGGCAGTCACATGCTCCGCAGCGCCGGCCAGCAGGTTCAGCCGCGAGAATTCATATCCGGGAACCAGCCGCTGGATTTCATCCAGGATCGCCATTGGATCAAACGGGCTGAGGCGCGGCTCAAGATTATTGGCTGCCAGCCACACGGAGTGGCGGTCCGCTTCGCCGGACTGCGCCCCGCGCGTCTGTCCCATGTCGGCGCGAACACCGCCTCCAAACGGCACAAGCTTGTGAATGTCGGCGCCCATGCGCTCCGCGACCCGCACGATCAGCTCAAAGTCGCTGCGCACGCCGGTAATGTCGCCGGCTTTCTTCAGGAGTTGCAGGTCGCCGCAGGTGTTGGTGAACGTCCCCGACTTTTCATAGGCCGAAGAGGCCGGCAGCACGACATCGGCAAGCGAAGCCGTTTCTGTCAGGAAGAGCTCCTGCACGACGACAAACGTGTTCTTTAATGCCGCCGGATCAAAGCTGTAATCCACCACAGGATTTGAGCCGACCACATAAAGAGCGCCGAGCTTGCCGCCCTTCGCGGCGTCCATCATTTCGCCGATCGAGAGGCCCTTCGCTGAAGGTAAAGCTCCCCATTCCCCGGCGAACTTTTCCCCGGAGGCGTTGTAGCCCGGGAGCAGGTCAGGAAGAAGTCCCATGTCGGCGGCGCCGCGAGAATTGGCGTAATCCCCAAGGCAGATGAACTTGGCATTGACACCCGAACCAAACTTCACCAGCGCCGTGATATCTGCTCCGCGCAGCTCTGATCCGAAGATGATGATCAGGCGCTGTTGAGCTTTCAGGTCGTCGCGGAGCTTCTTCAGTGCGTCGTTGGTGACGCTGGAGCTAGTCAGAGAGCCCGCAGCGGCATCGTCGCCGTTGAGGAAGGCAACAAATTTGTTTTCTCTCCCCGCTCCGACCTGCAGGAACGTTGTGGCCTGACGGCGCAACTTGATCGGCTGCGAATTCACCACGTACAACTTTGCTTGATTGAGCCGAACGTTGGTTCGGATATTCCAGGCCAGCAGCGGATGCTGCTCGGTTGGATCATTGCCTATGAGCAGGATTGCGGGAGCGCTCGCCACGTCTCGCATCGTCGCTGTGGCGCTCTGCTTTCCTGCAATAGCGCGGGCAAAGCCGGCGAAGTCGGTAGTGCGGTGATGATCGATGTTGTTCGTGCCCAGCACCGTGCGAGCGAACTTTTGCAACAGATAGTTCTCTTCGTTGGTGGTGCGGTTCGAGCCGATCACACCGATCGCCTGTCCGCCTTTGCTATCACGGATCTCGCGCAGCTTCTTGCCGGCGAACGCAATGGCTTCTTCCCAAGTCGTGGGTACCAGCTTGCCGTCTTTGCGCACGAGCGGCTCACGCAGCCGGTCTTTGT
>JBAIYI010000374.1:0-2940 GCA_037915955.1 Terriglobales bacterium | reverse complement strand
CTGCTGCTGCTTAGCGACGATGGCGCGATGCAACACCAGCTGAGCGATCCGGCGTTTGCCCATCCGCGAACCTACTGGGTGCAGGTGGAGCGTGTGCCGGAAGAGAGTGCGCTGGAACAACTGCGACGCGGCGTGGTAATTCAGGGTTCGCGGACGAGGCCGGCGCAGGTGAAGCTCCTGACGGAAGAGCCGCCGCTGCCACCAAGAGATCCGCCAGTGCGGTTCCGGAAAAATGTGCCCACGGCGTGGCTGGAGATGACACTCACAGAAGGCCGAAACCGGCAGGTAAGGAGAATGACCGCGGCCGTTGGTCATCCTACGTTGCGGCTGGTGCGGGCAGCAATTGGCGCATTGAAGATCGGGGTGTTAAAGCCGGGTGAATGGCGCGATCTGCAACCCGATGAAGTTGATCGTCTCAGAGGCTTGTTCAAGGAGAGATGAACCGGGGCGCTACTTCGGGGCAGAGAAATTCAGAGTTTTCTGCTCGGCATTGAGCGCTTCCTCCGATTGGCCGGGAAGGATTTCGCGCAACGCCCACTCGATGCGATTCACAGACTCACTCACCAGCTTCAGCTGCTTCTCCTGTTCTGTGTACGGGGAATAGGAGATGGCTTGCAGCGCGTTGCGGACGTGGTGGTTCATGGCCGCGATGATCCTGATCTTCTCCATCATGGCGCGGTACCGCCGCTGCTCGTAATAAAAGACGAGCAAGGCGGCCAGAATCCCAATCACAATGTCATCGAGAGACTCGAAGACAATGATCGCGTGCTTATCCAGGATGGCTTCCAGCGTGGAGCCGATGACCGCGATGATCACACCAAGACACACGCTGATTCCAATGCGGCGGCCGAGCGAGGGTACAGGAGGATTGCGGTACATGAGTCCTGTTATTATTCCATGCCACCCGCCAAAGCCACGAATCCGGAGACACTCGTATGAAGTTCAGAGTTCGCTTGAAAATCTCAGCTCTTCTACTGCTCAGCTTAGGCACGCTCCCCTGCTTTGCCCAGCAGAGCAAACCGCAGTACGAGGTCTATGCGATACGCTACGCCGTTCTCCCGGACTTTCCCGTAGCTGCGCTGGTAAAGGGCGCCGATCCGGCCAGGAAGCTCGATATAGCGATGATCGTGTGGCTGGTGCGCGGCAACGGGCACACCGTGCTGGTGGACTCCGGCTTCTATCGCGACCAGTTCCTGAAGCAGTGGACGGTGAAAGATTTTCTCAAGCCGTCAGAAGCGGTGGCGCAGCTCGGGGTGAAGCCGGAAGACGTGACGGATGTGATCATCACGCACATGCACTGGGACCACGCGGACGGAATGGACCTGTTTCCCAAGGCAAAGATCTGGATCCAAAAAGACGAGTACACCTACTACACCGGCGAGGCCTGGCAGCAAAAGAAGACCCACGGTGGAATCGATCCGGATGATGTGATGGCCGCGGTGAAGCTGAATCTGGCGGGACGGCTTGCCCTGGTAAACGGCGACGCCCAGGAAATCTTGCCCGGCATTACCTGCTACACCGGTGGCAAGCATACATGGCAGTCCCAATACGTGGGAGTGAGCACGAAAGATGGAACCGTGGTCCTGGCCAGCGACAACATGTATCTCTACGAGAACCTGGAGAAGCATGCGCCCATCGCACAGACGCTCGATGCTGATTCAAATCTGAAAGCGCTGGACCGGATGAAGCAGCTCGCGTCCAAGCCTTCTCTGATCGTCCCGGGGCATGATCCGACCGAGTTTGAGAAATTTCCAAAGGTGAACGAGCGGACGGTGAGGATAGAGTAAGAGGATCGGTATTTGGTAATTGGTAGTTGGTAATTGGTTAGACAGTGACTGGCAGGGGCGCACCAATCAGGTTCACCAGGCTTTTAGGGCCGCAGCAGGCAAGCTGAAGTCGCTGGCGGTCGGCTTTCATGCGCGGATCATGCGCCAGTGAATCAAGGGTGGTTTTCAGCACCTGGGCAGCGTGCTGGTCCGGCGGCATCATCAGCTTGTAGTGCATCCACTTGCCGTCGCGGCGCGCCGCCACGATTCCCGCCTTGCGCAGATAGGCCAGGTGCCGCGAGATCTTGGGCTGGCTCTGGCGTAACACCTGCACGAAAAAACAGACACATATCTCCTGCTGCGACATCAGGTTGAGCAGCCGCAGGCGCGTGGGATCAGCCAGCGCGCGGAACAGAAGCTCTAGGGGGAATTGCTGCGGGTTCGGCACACAAAAATTATATCAAATACGCCTTGACATATATATGTGGCAGCGCTAGCCTGAACACATATTCGCTTGCACGAATATAAGGAGCGCAATCATGAGCAGTGAAATCAAAGAGGCAGTCCGGCAGAAATACGGGGCGGTGGCATCGAGCGTAAGCGCCGGCAACGGTTCAACCTGTTGCAGTCCGTCATGCTGCGGCGGCAGCGAGGGTGACGTGATCACCCGCGACCTGTACGACAACGTGCAGATCCAGGGACTTCCACAGGAAGCGGTGCTGGCATCTCTCGGCTGCGGCAATCCGACGGCACTGGCGGAACTCAAGCCGGGCGAGACGGTGCTGGACCTTGGTTCGGGCGGCGGCATTGACGTACTGCTCTCAGCCCAGCGCGTGGGCCCCACCGGCAAAGCCTATGGCCTGGACATGACCGATGAAATGCTGGCGCTCGCACGCGAGAACCAGCGCAAAGCGGGTGTGACCAATGTTGAGTTCCTGAAGGGCGAGATCGAGCACATTCCGCTACCCGACTGCTCGGTGGATGTGATCATTTCCAACTGCGTGATCAACCTTTCCGCCGACAAGGACCGGGTTCTGCGCGAGGCGTTCAGGGTGTTGAAGCGCGGCGGGCGGTTTGCGGTTTCCGATGTCGTCGTGAGGGGCGAGGTCCCGGCTGATCTCCGCAAGAACCTGCTGCTCTGGGCGGGATGCATTGCCGGCGCTCTGGATGAGCA
>JBAIYI010000607.1:0-8069 GCA_037915955.1 Terriglobales bacterium | reverse complement strand
ATGGACCCAGGAGGGAGTCAATGAACGTGGAATATACTGGCCGGCAGTTTGAAGTCACTCCCGCAACCCGCAAGCAAGTCGAAGCGGGCATCCAAAAACTCAAGAAAATTTTAGGCAGCAGCTTTGATACGCACGTGGTGTTGTCCGCGGAGAAACACCGTCACATCGCGGAAATCACGATTTCGGTGCGCAATCATCCGCCAATTGTGGCGCTGGCGCAGGCGAATGACATGCCCTCCGCTGTGAATACCGCCCTCGACAAGGCGGAACGCCAGGCAATCAAATACAGGACCAAGTGGAAAAGCAAGAAGCAGAAGGCCAGGAAGAAAGCCGTGCCGATTGTTCCTGAGGAAGTTTCGCTGTCGATTGCAGTGGGCGGCGACATAAGAACAGCGGTGCCAGTCAAGGTGCATTCTTTCCCGAATTCAATCAAGTTTACAGAAGCCCATATTGTGCGGAGCCGGGATTCAGTTTCGCATCGCCCGCTGACACTGGAAGAAGCAGTCAAGGAAGCAGAATTTCGCAACCGCGACGTGTTTGTCTTTCGCGATCTGGAAGGCCGGGTGAAGGTTCTGCATCGGAAAAAAGACGGCAAGATGGAGCTGATTGAGGCTCCATAAGCAACAGAGAATCCGTTTAGCAAAAAGGGCGCAGTGAGCGCCCTTTTTTATTTCACCCGCTCCTGAACGCTTCGAGCCATTGCTGTGACCAGCTTGCGTGGAGCGAAGCGAACCGATTCGGCCATGGCCCAGTTCTTAAAACCCGGAATAACGAGGCTGCGGCCTTTCAGCATGCCGTTGAGGCCGATTCTGGCAACATCTTCCGAACGCATCTTTGCCCATTTGAACAGGCGCGAATTTTCCATGTCCGCCCGGGAGGCGAATTCGGTGGCAGTAGCCCCGGGGCAGAGGCAGGTCACGGTGACGCCGCTCGATTTAAGTTCGTTGGCCAGCGCTTCGGAAAACGAGATCACGTAGGCCTTGGTGGCGTAATAGACCGCCATGAGTGGGCCGGGCTGGAAGCCTGCGGTCGACGCAACATTCATGATCCGGCCACGCTTACGCGCGATCATTCCGGGCACCAGAATCGCGGTGAGATGGGTGAGAGCTGAGATATTGACCTGGATCATCTCCAGATGAGTCTGTGGCGCGATTTCATGGAAAAAGCCATAGGCTCCGAAGCCAGCGTTGTTGATGAGGACGTCAACGGATATGCCGCGCCGGTTGATCTCCGCCGCGAGCTGTTCAGGAGCTTCACGGGTTGCAAGGTCGGCAGCAATGGCATGGACTGTACAGCCGTGCTGTGACTGCAGTTCCTGCGCGATCTGATCGAGCCGCGACTGGTTGCGTGCGGTGATGATCAGGTCGAATCGAGGCGCCATGAGACGGGCGAAATCAAGACCGATTCCGGTGGAAGCGCCGGTGATGAGCGCAACATCTCTGCGGCGCTCTGCATTAAGCGCTCCTGCATAAGCGGGAATGACCATGGAATTCTCCGGCAGCCATGATACCGGAGAGCACCAGAGAGGTTCAGGTTTTCCTATTCGGCGCGCAGCACCTCAACAGGTTCAGTTCGCGCCGCCCTTCGTGCCGGGAAGAAACAGGCGCTGCCGGCTACGACAAGCAGCAGAAGAGCACCTCCAACAAATGCCACAGGATCAAACGGGCTCAGGTGAAACAACATGCTTCGGATCGCGCGAGCGGAGCCCAGCGAAACGACGATTCCGATGGCTGCGCCGGTCGCAGCCAGGACCAATCCTTCACCGACGATCATGTTCAGCAGGTTCGGCCGGGAAGCCCCGAGCGCCATGCGGATGCCCAGCTCGCGCGTTCTCTGCGCGACGGAGAATGCAAGAGTACCGTAAATCCCCGCGGCCGCAAGCAGCAGCGCCAGACCGGCAAACGAGCCCAGCAGTCCGGCACTGAAACGTCGCTGGGAAAGACCGACCGAGAGGACGGCGTTCATGTCAACAATGCGATTAATCGTCTGGTCGGGCTTGAAGGCGCGAATCTCGTGACGCACGGTATCTGCCGACCAGACCGGTTCGCGCGCCGTGCGCACGAAAAGGTTCATGCCCGCGAATACATGATTGGTTTCGTCCTGAAGAAATGGCAGGTAAAGAGCAGGGTTGGGCGGAGCATCGAGAGCCCTGAGTTTCAGATCTTCAACTACACCCACGACCTCGCGAAAACGCGCTGTCCCGGTGCTGCGGCGTCCCGGGCCGGTATAAGAGACCGCCAGGCGCTTGCCGAGCGGGCTCTCTCCGGGCCAATATTCGCGGGCGAGAGAGTCGCTGATGATCACCACCGGTGCAGCCTGCGCGTCATCATGCCAGGTGAACAGCCGCCCCTGCTGCAGTGTCGCGCCCATGGTGTTGAAGAATCCCGCACTTGTCCAACAACCGTCAACAAAGGCAGGATGAACCGGATCGTTTGGCCGGTCATCGAATTCCAGACGCGCCGTGTATGCGCGGGATGCGGGCAGACAATCTGATACCGCAGCGTTCTCAATACCCGGTGCGGCTTTGATGCGACGGAGAAGCTCGTCGTAGAAGGGAGCGCCTGCTGCGGAATAAAAGCTGGTGCGGAGATAGGTGGTAAGAATGTGTTCCGGCTCGAACCCGGGATTCACGTGTTGCGCGAGCCACAAGCTCCTGAGCAGGAGCGCAGCACCCACCAGCAGAACGATGGCACAGCTCATCTCTGCGATCACCAGGAGACGAAACGCCCGGGGGCGCGCAGTGGCGCCTTTGCCGGTCTTTATGACGGCATTCAAATTCAGGCGACGGTAGAGCCGCAATGGACTCCAGGCGAGCAACAGGCTGAGAGCCGCAGTGATGGCAATCGCAAGAAGGAGCACACCTCCATCCATATGCAGTCCCGCTGTCCGGGGTAAGTTGCCGAGATTGAGATCCCGAACTGTCTTGAGCAACAGAGCGGCCAGTCCGATACCGAGGGCTGCGCCAGCAGTAAAGAGAATCAGGTTTTCTGTAGCAAATTGCCGCAGGATACGGCCGGCGCTTGCCCCCAGGCTGAGACGCATTGCCACTTCAGTGGACCGCTGGCTGGCGCGCGCGAGCAGGAGGCACATGAGGTTGACTGAGGTGATCAGCAAGACCAGAAAGACTGCACCCATCGCGATCCGCAGAGGCGTCTTCACACTGCCAATAAGTTCATCTTTGAGGGGCACGGCTGAAACCTGGAGGTCGGGCGGCTGGCCGGGTGCGCGGCGGAGGATGTCCGTGAGCTCCTGCTCTGCCTGCTCGCGTGTGCTGCCCGGCTTCAAACGCCCGATTACCGAGAGAAACTTATTCTGTCGCCAATGGTTAAATTCGAGTTCCGCGATGTGTTTCGCCCAGACATCCGTTTCGGGATAAAGGTCAGGCAAATCGGGCATGACGCCGATGATCGGCATGGGCTCGCCCTGAAGCTTGAGGATTCTTCCGATCACGTGCGGGTCACCACCGAGCTGCTCTTTCCAGAAGCGATACGAGATGACGACCTCTCCTCCATCAATGTGATATTCCGCAGGCGTATAGAGCCGGCCCATCAGGGGCTGGACACCGAGCGTAGGGAAGAAGTCGTAAGTAATGGCCGTGCACTTTACGTTGCGTGGATCACCTTCCCCGGTGAGTGTGTAAGTGAAGTACGGCAGGATGGCGCTCGCGCTTTGCAGAGTATGGCTCTGATCGTGAATGTCGTCGAAGTCGGGGCCGGAGAGCCGTGTGGCAGCCGCGGAGTTGCTGGGGCCAGATCGCTCACGGACCATGACTAGCTGCTCAGGCTGATGAAAGGGAAGTGGCCGGATCAGGACGTTCTTCAGAATGGCAAACAGCGCGCTGTTCGCTCCAATGCCGAGTGCTAAGGTGAGAATCGCGGTGATTGCGAATGCGGGGCTGCGACGCAGGATGCGCACCCCGTAGCGGAGGTCGTGAAAGAAGGCTTCCAGGCGTCCGCCACCCTGCGCTTCGTATCCTTGTTCTTCTATTTGCGTAACGCCCCCGAAGTGCAGTTGGGCCTGACGGCGCGCTTTTTCCGGAGAGAGGCCTGATTCGATGTTTTCGCGGGTCCGCTGCTCGATGTGAAACTGCAATTCTTCAGCAATCTGCTGCCGAAGACGGGCGGGGCGAAGCAGGAATGAGATTCGACGGAGCCAGAATTTATACCTGAGCATGGTGGCTGCTCCTTACGTTGCTCGCAGGACTTTGCCGATCGCAAGCGAGAGATGCTGCCATTGCGATTCTTCGAGCGATAGCTGCTTACGGCCTGCTTTGGTCAGGCTGTAAAAGCGAGCGCGCCGGTTGTTTTCTGAGGCGCCCCATTCACTCTCAATCCAGCCGCGGTTTTCAATGCGATAGAGCGCTGGGTAAAGAGTGCCTTCTTCGATCTGGAGCATGTTTTCCGCAAGCTGCTGGATGCGCTGTCCAATGCCATAACCGTGCATCGGGCCAAGAGAGAGCGCCTTGAGAACCAACATGTCCAAGGTGCCTTGCGGGATGTCAGGTTTCTGTTTAGCCACGGCGCAAGTTCCGTGCCAGAAACAATGACACACTGTTCCCTAGAAGGTCAAGGGAAGTGATAAAGATTTCCAGAGTGGCTGCTGGGAAGAAGCTGCTTGACGATGTAAGCGCCGAGCTTTTACGGAAACAAAAGGCGGGGCGAACTGCCCCGCTTCATCAGAACTATTCGTTTGCGATTAATCGCCGGCCATGGCGGGCTCACGGAGGTCATAGAGTGAGAACCACGAGGTCGCAGCCTTCAGGCTCTCATTCACATTATTGATGTTCTTCACGCCCTCGGTTTCCAGCCATTTGCGGAAGGCGTCGCCGCCCTGCTTGCCATAAACGGAAATGCCGTCCTTCCAGGTGGCGCGGCCACAGAGCACTCCGTTGAACTTGACGCCGGATTCGGCAGCGAGTGCCAGCGACTCGTTGAATTCAGCATTGCTGACGCCGGCGGAGAGATAGATAAACGGTTTCGTTGCCACGGCAGCGGCTTTGCGGAAGTGGTCCATGGCTTCCTGACGCGTGTAAGCCTTCTGGCCGGCGAACGACTTGGAGCCCTCAACATACTTCATGTTGATGGGCACTTCTACCTTCATCACATCAACGCCGTAGCGGTCCTTGGTGAACTCCGCCATTGAGCCGATGACCATCTCCGGCTTTTTCTTCGCAAAATCGGGACCTTTCTCATCGATGCCTTCTTCGTAGGCCACGAACTCGAGGAAGAACGGAATGTCGTTGGCGCGGCATTCGTCGCCAATGCGCTCGACCCAGGCATGTTTCCGATCGTTGATGGCGTGACCATCGGCAGGAGTGTAGTAGAGCAGGACTTTCACGCAGTCAGCGCCTGCTTCCTTGATGCGGCGCACGGACCAGTTGTCGAGCAGATCAGGCAGGCGGCCGGGGCCGGTCTTGTCATAGCCGGTCTTTTCGTAAGCCAGAAGCAGGCCGGCATTTTTGGAACGGCGGCGGGATGCAGGAAGTCCCCATTCCGGATCAAGGAGGATGGCACTGGCATGCGGAGTAAGAACTTCTGTGACAATGGTCTTGAACTCTTCCATCATGGCATCAGTAATTTCAGCGCCCTTTTCTTTGGCCAGGGCTTTCTGCAAGGAGCCGCGCTGGTCCATGGCGGCGGCCGCGATCACACCGCGACTATTGGAGACATTTTTCATTCCAGCAAGTTTCCCGGGAGTAAGCTTCACGGTTTGTTCCTCCTTAAAATTGAAAAGCCCGAGTCGGGGGATGGGAAGCGAGTCATGAGAGCCTTGAATCAGGGCGTTGAACACGAGAGCACCGCTCAAGTTGGATGCTTCGTACGCCCAATGTATGACCCTAAATTGTACTAAAGAAGCAGTTCTGAAACTGGCTTGCGCGGGCGAAAAGGCGCAGTATAGAATTCGCCGGGGACAATGATAGCCAGCACGCAAAGAGCTCGAAAAGCAGAATCAGGGAAAACAAGACATCGCGCCAGCGGCTTTTTCCGCGGGGAAGGCTCCAGCCGCGGCCAGCATAGGGGCAAGCATGCCACCATGTTTCTGCCGGGAGCACCAGCGCCGGAAACGGGAATCTATGAGGTGATCCACGACCGTGCCCACCGCGAGGCACACGAAGTCGTGATGCATAAAGGCGATCTCTTTCCACCATGCGATCAATGCGACACCAGAGTCCGATTCAAGCTGGTGCGGACGGCTCCTTATATCTTCGATGATGAGGATTTTGTCGAAGAGCCGTGACTACTGACGCAGGGGCAGCTTCTGCAGCACCGTCCTCTGTTTCGCGATGAGCGCTTCAATTCCTTTCGCCGCATAGTCCATCATCTTTTTGAGCTGAGCTTCGTCAAAGGGATGGCGTTCCGCCGTCGCCTGGACTTCCACGATTTTGCGGCCGCCGGTCATTACGAAATTCAGATCTACTTCAGCCTGTGAATCTTCTTCGTAGCAAAGGTCCAGCAGGGTTTCTCCCTCGACCATGCCAACGCTGATGGCGGCCACGAAGTCTCGGATGGGTGCGGCGGAGAGCGTGCCGGCTTCCACGAGCTTTTCCATCGCCAATCCCATCGCGATGAAGGCGCCGGTGATGGAGGCTGTCCGGGTACCGCCGTCCGCCTGTATCACGTCACAGTCGAGCGTGATGGTGCGTTCACCGAGTCGGTTTAGGTCTACGATGGCGCGCAAAGCACGGCCGATAAGGCGCTGGATCTCGTGTGTGCGTCCGCTCTGGCGGCCACGGCTGGCTTCGCGCGGCGTGCGGGTCAGGGTGGAGCGGGGCAGCATGCTGTATTCGGCGGTGATCCAGCCCTTCCCCTGTCCCTTCATGAAGGCAGGGACGCTTTCCTCGACCGATGCGGTGCAGATGACACGAGTGTTGCCGACTTCAATCAGCGCGGAGCCTTCAGCCGTGTGAATGAAGTCAGGCACAATGTTCACAGGTCGCATCTGGTCCGGCGCGCGATTGTCAGAGCGGAAAATCGTCTCTTTATTTTTCAATGTCCACCAATTCGATGCTGGTAATGGGGTGGCCCAGAAACTTCTCACCAATCCTACTGAATTTCTCCGTGGAGTCGGTGGCAAAACAACGCAGGCTGCCGGTACCGGAGCCGGACTGCGGCGACAGGACTTCCACCACTTTGGCTGCGGTTGATTCGGCCGAGTCGACGATGGTTACATGCTGGGGAACAACGCGGCGCAGCAGCGGCCGGATCAGCGGATAATGAGTGCATCCGAGCAGAAGCACATCCGCGTCGGCTGCCGGGCCGCGGAAGATTTCGTCGATGTAGATGTGGGCAACCTGTTCGGTTACAGGATGCTCCACCCATCCTTCTTCCACCAAGGGGACAAACAGTGGGCAGGCTTTCTCGGTTGCTTCCACTCCCAGGTGCTGCAGGGCGCGTTTGTAAGCATGGCTGGCGACGGTGGCTTCGGTGGCAACCACCGCGGCTTTGCGCTTTCTTGAAATTTCAGATGCCTTTTGTGCGCCCGGCTCGACCACTCCAATGACGGGAACCTTGACTGCGCTACGTATATCGTCGAAGGCGAGCGCGGTAGCGGTGTTGCAGGCGATGACCAGCAGATCTATGCGGTGCTCTTCGAGAAAATGGGCGCTGGCGATGGCATATTTTGCCACGGTGCGGACCGATTTGGCTCCATAAGGAAGATGAGCCGTGTCACCAAAGTAGAGATAATCAGCCGCGGGCAGGACACGACGAAGCTCGCGCAGGACTGTGAGTCCGCCAAACCCGGAGTCGAACACCCCGATGGTGGGCGCCACCTATTGCAGCTCCCGCGCAAGATTGTGAACGTCCGCCGTGGAATAGAACATCATGAGGTCGGCATGGCCGGCCAGGGTTTCCCGTTCCCTGCCATCGACGAGAAATTTGACCTTGTTCACGCCGGGTAGGTTGGCGGAGAGCGTTTCGATGAGAGAGATGATCGTCATTTCTTCAATCAGCACGCCCGAGGGGTGTGCGTCTGCGAACGCTGCAGTGGTATCTACCAAGAGTGTATCCTGCCCGACGAGGTAAACGTCGCGAATGTCCGCAGTTGCTGCCAGCGGATGAGGGGAAGGC
>JBAIYI010000828.1:0-5236 GCA_037915955.1 Terriglobales bacterium | reverse complement strand
CAAGAATGGAAACAAGGATAGCGAAGACCAGCACCGGCCAAGTGACCGACACTTCTGCGAGTCGAGGTATGTTTCGTGGCGCCATACGTAGAAGCACGGGAACAGCAGAATAGGCGAGGCATATTCCTGCAGAACCTCCAGCGATGCAAAGCACCAACGATTCGGATAAGAATTGACGTATCAGGCGCAACCGCGAAGCGCCCAGTGCAGTACGGACGGCCAATTCATTGCTGCGGGCGGCCGCCTGCGCAAGCATCAGGTTGGTGACGTTTGCACACGCCACAAGAAGGAGAAGCGCAGCCACCGCCATGAGCAGCAGGAGTGCAGGACGGACGTCGCTGGTGAGCGCCTGGCGCAACGGCTCCATCTGTACCGAAGCCATGTCGTTGTCCTGCGGGTTGGCGGTCTTGATTCGTCCTGCCAGGGTCGTGAATTCTGCACCTGCCTGTTGCAGCGAGCTGCCGTCGCGGATGCGGCCGATTACCTTCCAGTTATGCGCAGTGCGGCTGGGAGTTTCGGGAGAAGTCTCATTCGGAATCCAGATTTGTGTGTCATCAGGGAAATGAAATCCCGGCGGGAGCACGCCCACGACGGGAGTGGAATGATTGGACACTTTTACGAAGAGCGAGCTCAGGTCATTGCGACCCCCGAGGGTCTGCTGCCAGTAAGAGTAGCTCACCAGAGCTGCCGAGCTTGCGTTCAACTGCTGCTCTTCCGCAGTGAAGCCTCGCCCGATAACGGGCCGCACGCCCATGACTTCAAGAAAGTCGCGTGAGACGTATGCCGAGCCTATCCGCTGAGCTTCATTATTGAACGAAACAGAATCGATGCCGGAAGCAAACTTAAACATCCCGGCAAAGGATTTATTTTGAGAGCGCAGATCGTCGAAGTTCGGATCGGAGAACGCCATTCTGTTGCCTTTCGAACTCACTTCCCACAGCCGCACGAGCTTCTCAGGATTGCTGTACGGCAGCGGGCGCAACAGGACTCCGTAGACAACGCTGAAGATCGCCGTGGTCGAGCCGATTCCGAGTGCCAGGGTAAGAATGGAGACGGTTGCGAAGACGGGATTGCGTTGCATAAGGCGCAAAGCGAAGCGCAGGTCCTGGCGCAGTCGCTCCAGCGATCTCCAGCCATTCATCTCCCGAGAAACTTCCCTGATCAGGCCTTCATTGCCGAGTTCGCGCTTTGCGGCAGAGTACGCTTCCATAGGCTGCTCTCCGCGTTCGACTCGATCTTCCGCCGCCATGCGGACATGACTCTCCAGTTCCTGCCGGAGTTCTTCGTCGCGACGATCAGGCTTCATATCTCGCTCTCCTTACCTTTCGGTTCAAGAATTCCCGCCATGGCTTGCAGGAGGCGTCCCCAGCGTGAACGCTCAGTATGCAGTTGCTTCTTACCGGCGGAGGTAAGCCGGTACATCTTCACGCGCTGCCTGTTCTCAGAGACCTTCCATTCCGAATCGATCCACTTCTGCTTCTCCAGCCGGTGCAGGGCGGGATAAAGCGAGCCGGTTTCGACCTCCAGCACGTCGCCGGATTTGGCACGGATGGACTGGCTAATCCCGTAACCGTGGTGCGGGCCCCAGCGCAAGGTCTCCAGGATCAGCAGATCCAGGGTGCCCTGCAGCAGTTCGATCCGGTTCCGGTACGGCTCCTTTTTAGGCATGTAGAAATCCTACATCCATGGCTGTAGATCATCTACGTACCGTTCCCGGAAACGGTTCCAGAAAATTTTGAGGCGAATTTGGCGGAGGAGTAGACTCTTTGCCATGAAAAAGCTGATCGTCGTTGTCATCGCTCTGCTGTTCAGCGCTTCCCTTGCCATGGGACAGGACTGGGCCAAGCAAACCCTGGAGAAATCTCCCCGCCACGGCGAGTGGGTCAAGATCAAGCACGACCATCGCGAAGTGCAGGCATTCGTCGTCTACCCTGAATCAAAGAGCAAGGCGCCGGTGGTGATTGTGATCCACGAGATTTTCGGTCTCACGGATTGGGTTCGCACTGTGGCCGACAAGCTGGCCGCGCAGGGCTATATCGCCATTGCGCCGGATCTCCTCTCCGGTGCCGGACCGGACGGCGGCGGCAGCAGTTCCTTCAGCGGCGACGACGTGCGGAAAGCGATCATGGACCTCAATCCGGACCAGATCACGGCTGACCTGAACGCAGTAGCCGATTACGGCAAGAAACTGCCCGCCGCGAATGGAAAGCTGGCGGTCACTGGTTTCTGCTGGGGCGGCGGCCAGTCATTCCGCTTCGCCACCAATCGCAAAGATCTGGGTGCAGCTTACGTTTTTTACGGTCCTCCGCCGAAGGAGTTCAACACCATCAGCGCGCCAGTGTATGGCTTTTATGCTGGAAATGACGCGCGCATCGATGCCACCATTCCGGATACGCAGAAAGGCATGAAGGACGCCGGCAAGAAATACGATCCCGTGACTTACGAAGGGGCAGGACACGGCTTCATGCGCGCGGGTGAGGACCCCAGCAATACCAATCCTGACAACAAGAAGGCGCATGACCAGGCATGGGAGCGCTGGCTGGGACTTCTGAAACAGCTCTAAGCACGCAAAAAGCTACTTTTTGGGCGGCGGAAGCGCCGCCCCCTCTTAGTTTTCAATCAGATAACATCCGTTCGAGCGGCGGACCGTCTAATGGAACCGGGGGCGGCATTCCTGCGTAATCATAGGCAGACGGCGAATTCTTGCCTGCTCTCTGGAGGAACACCATGCGTCTCCGATTCCGCAGCCTTTTTATTTGCGCCTGCCTTTTCGCTGCTACAGCGGCAGCTTATGCTCAATCTGGCAACAGCAATGAAGCCCAGCAGGACCGTTTTCAGCGTACCTTCACAGTCTCTCCCGGGGCGACTGTCTCGGTAGAAAACTACAAGGGCACGATCCACGTTACGGCCACGGATTCAAACCAGGTGACCGTGGACGTGCACAAGGTTTTTGACGGCAGCAGCTCCGACCGCAAATGGTGGATGGAGAACCTGAAAATCAACTTCACCAACTCTCCAGACCGCGTCCGCGTAAAGGTGGAGTATCCCACAATGACCTGCATGTTCTGCTGGCAGAGCTGGGAGGCGGCGGTGGAGTTGGAATTGAAAGTTCCCCGTCAGGTGAACGTGGATCTGGACGGCTACAAGCCGGACATTAAAGTAACCGGGGTTCGGGGTGACGTGTTTGTGAAAAGCTATAAAGCGCCCATGCTGATCGAGTCCACCACGGGATCCATACGCATTGACACTTACAAGGAAATGCTAAGGCTGCACGACGTGAGCATCACTCACGATCTTTCGGTGAAATCATACAAGGCGGACGTGGAGATTGATGCCCGTGCGCTGGGGCAATCTGCCCGAATCGAGAACTATAAGGGCGACATCATCCTGCGCGTGCCCGCGGATACTGGAATGGACCTGGACTTTGATGGTGGCCGCCGCGCGAGCTTTCATAGCGATTTCGCGCTTGCGTCCAACTCAGGGTACTCGAGTAGCCGGGTTCGCAGCACCATCAACAAGGGCGGCACCCGGGTGAACCTGCAAACGGAAAAAGGAACAGTCGAACTCAGAAAGGCGACAGCCAATTAGCCGCTAGTCCGTATTAAGAATAACGCGCGTACCAGCAAGGTACGCGCTTTGCACGTCAGGAGAACACACGAATGCGCAATCTTAAGCTTCTGCTTGTCCTGCTGGTCGGAAGCGCTTCCCTCTATTCGCAGAACGCTGCCCAAAGTATCCAGATGGGCGATATCGACAAGAACGCCGATCCTTGTACTGATTTCTTCCAATACGCAAACGGCGCGTGGCGCGCCCAGAATCCCATTCCAGCCTCCATGCAGCGCTGGAGCAGGCGCTGGCAGGCCGGCGAGAATTCGAAAGAGCGCCTGAAAACGATCCTGGATGAAGTCTCTCAAAAAGCCGACTGGCCCAGGGGAAGCACCGAGCAACTGATCGGCGATTACTACGGCTCCTGCATGGACCAGACAAAGATCGACAAATTGGGAGTGGGGCCCGCGCAGCCCATGCTGGCCGAAATCGATGGCATAAAGAAACCGGCCGACATTAACGGGATCATCCGCAAGCTGCAGCATATGGGTCTGGCTGTGCCGTTTGGAATTGGCTCGAACCCAGATAACCACAATCCCGCGGAGACAATTACAGCCATCGGGGCAAGCGGCCTGGGGCTGCCGGATCGCGATTATTACTTCAAGACCGAGGAGCGTTTTGTGGACGCGAGAGCGAAGTACCTGGTCCACGTCGCTAACATGTTCAAGCTGGCGGGATACAACGATGCTACGGCCAAAGCTGCCGCGACCACAGTTTTCGAGTTCGAGAAGAAGCTCGCCGGAGCTTCGCTGGACAACGTTGCTCTTCGTGACCCAGCAGCAACCGACCACAAGATGACGTTCGCGCAATTGGAGAAATTGTCGCCGTCGCTCGATTGGCCCGCCTTCTTCACGGATGCACACATTTCGCGCGCCGATCTGAATGTAGCGGAGCCAAAATTTCTGGAGCAGGTAGAAAAACAGCTTCACGAGTCATCGTTCGCGGACTGGAAGACGTATCTGAAATGGCAATTCCTGCATGCGGCGGCCAATTCCCTTTCTTCCCCGTTCGTGAACGAGAACTTCGCGTTTTACGGGCAATACCTGGGCGGCGCCAAAGAACTGAAGCCGAGGTGGAAGCGCTGTGCAGAATCGACGGATCAACTTCTGGGCGAGGCATTAGGCAAGAAGTATGTGGAAAAGTATTTCCCGCCTGAAGCCAAAGCGCGGGCTCAGGAGATGGTACAGAACATCCTCGCTGCCATGCATGACACCATTGAAGGGCTGGAGTGGATGGGCCCAGAGACGAAGAAGAAAGCGCTCGAAAAGCTGTCAACTTTCAACCCGAAGATCGGGTATCCAGACAAGTGGAAGGACTACGCGGGACTCAAGATCAGCCGCGCGTCATTCTGGAACAACGAAATTGCAGCTTCTGAGTGGAACGTGAACGACGACCGGGCTCACATTGGCAAGCCTACGGACCGAAAGCTTTGGGGTATGACTCCGCCGACTTCCGATGCGTACTACAACCCGCTGATGAATGAAATCGTGTTCCCGGCCGGCATCCTTCAGCCGCCTGCGTTCAGCGTGAACAATGTTGATGCGGCGAATTACGGAGCGATCGGCGTGGTTATCGGCCACGAGATCAGCCATGGATTCGACGATGAAGGCGCGCAGTTCGATGCGCAGGG
>JBAIYI010000579.1:0-2799 GCA_037915955.1 Terriglobales bacterium | reverse complement strand
CCATGAAGCGGTTCATCGTGGTGGAGAAGACCAAGGGGAACAATTCGTTCTCGATTTTTGAAAATAACTAATTTGGTGTCTCGGCGAAAGCTATTGCCCATCCGGTAATTGAAATGGGCAGGTCTGGGTGTTACCATCGGCTCTTCTGGAGGAACGAGGAATGTCTGATCGCGACAACAGCAATAATTTCATGTGGTTCCTGGCCGGGTTGGGTTTTGGCGCGCTTCTGGGGGTACTGTATGCGCCGCGTGCAGGGAAAGAAACGAGGGAATCGCTCAAGAGCACGGCCCAGGAAGGCACGGAATATCTGCGGACGCGTGGCCGCGAAGCTCGCGAGACAATGAATGAATGGGTGGAGCGTGGAAAAGACGTGGTGAGCCGTGGAAAAGAACAGGTTGGCGCGGCTGTGGATGCCGCGCGCCAGACGTATCGCGAGACCGCCAAGGGCGACAAGAACTCCTAACCGATAAGGAAACCTGCCGACTGTGACTACCGTCGTAGCCGCATTTGTAATAGTTGCCGCTGTTGCCATTGTGATCCAGATGGGGATCATGCTGGCCCTTTATCTGGGGATGAAGCAGACGGCCTCGCGCATGGAAGGAATCGCGACGAAGCTGGAGCAGCAGGCCTCACCGTTGCTGGCCACGGCGACGGAAATCCTGGACGATGCCAAACCGAAGATCGCCGAGATCACCAGCAACCTGGCGGAATCGAGTGCCACAGTGCGGGCCCATGTTTCGCAGGTGGCCGAGGCCAGCGCGGAGATCGTGGAGCGCGCGCGGCTGAATGCCGAGCGGGTGGATGAGTTCGTCGGCAGCACCATGCACAAGATTGAGATGGCGAGCGGGCTGCTGGAGTCGAAAGTCCTGAGTCCGGTGCGGCGGGTACAGGCCATCATTCAGGCCGTGACGACAGGTCTTAGTTTCCTGCGTTCGAACCGCTCACGCAGTGGCGCACCGCGGAATCCGCGGTCGCGCGAAGACGAAGAGATGTTTATCTAACCTTTTGCTCGCTTCGCGAGAAACCGCTTTAGGGTACTCGTCCCCCAAACCTCGTTTAGGCTCCTGTTGCACGCCGCTCGGCGCGCACGTCGGCCTCGCGGCTTAACGAGCGGCGGAGCTTCTTTTGCTCGCCTCGCGAGAAACCGCCAAAGGTCCTCGTCCCCCAGAGCTCGTTTAGGCTCCTGTTCCACGCCGCTCGGCGACGCACGTCGGCCTCGCGGCTTATCACAAATGACTTGAACGGGTTAGCCACTTCGTAGCACAGGCGCCCTCGCCTGAACCGGGTTCAGCCCGCTTACCTCATTTATGAGGTAGCTTTTAGTCTCGATCGCTCTTACTGTGCTGCCCCCACGGGGCTTAAATTCTTCACCTGATCCGATCCCAGCCCTCACTGGCTGGGCTGCCTTTCTGACCCGCCTGCGGCGCTGGTGGTTGTTGCCGTCAAGTCAAAAGCCTTTCCTGCACAGCGTCAGCTCTATTCATCAACTGCTTGCTCATTGACTGTGGATCGCGCGCAAGAGTCCACGGGTACAAGGTCTTTTATGAATGAAGAAATCTGTTCCGGCGCATCGCCACCGCGTGTCTAACTGGGCGGCTGAGTTGTGCATTGCCGTACGCACAGACTCAGAACACGCTTCTTCATGCCGCGCAGTCTGGGAGGTCTGCGCCTTGCAGTTTTCGCCGACGGTGTTCCTCGGCGCTTGACCCCGTCCTACACTCTCGGGGCGAGAGAGGACGGGGTTTTTTGCCCACCGAACCGAGCAAAGATTAGAAATCTTAATTTAATTGATTTTCCCTATATCACTGATAGGAACTGAGACTCTATTGTTAATAGCACTGGCGCCATCTCCAGGCGAGATTGCGGCAGGGCTGCTTTGGCAGTTCCGTGTCTGAAGGGCCGGATGACTTACTCCTGGAAGGAACCGGCCCTATGTTGCAAAGGAATTAAGAATGCGTGCTCTCCGGCAATGGATCTTGTGGATGCTGGGCATCGTGCCTCGCGCGATCCAGACCATCCTTCTCACGGTTTTCGTGCTGCCGGTATTTTGCGACGTGAAGATGTGGCGGGCGATGATCCGGGAAGTGTGGGAACTGCCGGGGTCACGTGCGGAAAAGCCTTCGGCCTGTAAGTTTGAGGTGATCAGGGGAAACAAGCCCGCTTCAGAGCCGCGCCAAAAGCTCACGGGGAGTTCAAGATAAGACCCGTCCTGGAAAAACTGCGCAGGCAGGAGTGCCTGCGCTCCACCCTTGGACGGTAGGTTAGATCTCCAGCGGCAACAACAAAATTCATTACGCAACGGTTCGCTTTAACTGGCCGCAGGCGGCGTAGATGTCGCGGCCGCGGGGGCGGCGGATAAAGGCCGGTATCCCGGCTTTGATCAGGATCTGCTGAAACGCGTGTACCCGCTTCTCTTCCGGAGTGCCGAAGTCGATTCCCGGACCAGGATTCAAGGCAATCAGGTTCACCTTGCAGCGGATCCCGCGAACTAGTTCCACTACCTGGCGGGCGTGTTCCGGCGCGTCATTTACATTTGCCAGCAGCACATATTCAAAGGTGATGCGCTCGCGGTTACGCAAAGGAAAATCGCGCGCGGCCTGCATGAGTTGCACCAGGTCCCATTTGCGGTTGATGGGCATTACGCGGTTGCGGAGTTCGTCATTGGGCGCGTTGAGCGAGATGGCGAGCTTGGGACGAACGGGTTCTGCGCCGAAGTCGTGGATGCGTGGAATGATTCCTGAAGTGGAAACCGTCATGCGCGACTCCGGAATTCCAACGCCCTGGGCAAGCAGCTGGGCG
>JBAIYI010000524.1:0-6177 GCA_037915955.1 Terriglobales bacterium | reverse complement strand
GGTTGCCTACGCAAGACGGGCCTGCCGAAAGGCGGGCCTTTTTTACGCGCCAATTCCACCACGGAGACGGCAGAAATCCGGGATGGGGCATCAGCGCGGTGAAATATATCGATTAACGAGAAGGCGTCCGGGCCAACCGAGGACCCGGCAGGCGTATTGCCAGTCGGAGGGTGAGACGCGGCATGGCGCGGCATGGCGCGTCTCTACACTGCGAGCGAGTTTGGACCTTCGCACCGAGCCTCAAACAGGCGCGCAATTTCGAGTCAGCTGATTTCGATCACAACTTTGCCGACGTTCTTGTTTGATTCCATGCGCTCATGAGCCTGGGCGATCTGGGGGAGACGGAATTTGCTGTCAATCGTGGGACGCAAGACACCGGTTGCGAAGAGCGGAACCACTTCACGGGCAAAGGCCTGAGTGACACGGATTTTGTCTTCCAGGCTGCGTGCGCGCAGCACCGTTCCGCGGACCCGAATCCGCTTACTCAGCATGAAGCGGGCATCGAGTTCGTATCGCCCGCCAGCGACGGTGCCCACCAGCATCATTCTTCCTTTGGGTGCCAACAACTTCTGGGCGGCGCTGGGATAGCCACCTCCGGCCAGGTCGAGAAAGACGTTTATGCCTTTGCCGGCCGTCCATTTGTCCGCGGCGGCGAGGAGAAGGTCAAAGTTATCCCGGACTACGAGGCCGTCCTCCAGGCCATATTCTTTCGCCTGGTCGATCTTTTCCGGCGTACGTGAAGTTCCGAACGGAACAGCCTGAAGCGCACGGACCAGCTGAACTGCGGCCAGGCCCACGCCGCTACCGACGGCATTGATCAGGACGGTTTCGCCGGGACGCAGCGCCGCCTGGGACCAGAGGGCATCGTGAGCAGTGATGAATGCTTCGGGGATGGCTGCGGCTTCGGCCCAGCCCATCTGGTCAGGAATTTCAGCCAGAAGCTCTTCGTGCGTGACCAGGAACTCAGCCTGCCCCGCGCCGCCGGTGAGACCGAATACACGCTGTCCGGGCTTCCATCGGTTCACGCCAGAACCAATCACAGCAATTTCGCCGGCAAATTCGATCCCAGGTATCTCGGCGGGATAGCCCGCCGGCGGGGGATACTTGCCTTGTCGCTGAAGAAGGTCAGCCCGGTTCACACCCGAGGCGTGTACTTTCACCAGCACCTGGCCTTCACCGGGCCGGGGCTCCGCTATCTCGCGAATTTCAAACACCTCCGGCCCCCCAAAACGCGAAATCCAGGCTGCTTTCATAATTCTTCCCCCTGTACGGCCATTCCCTAATTGTGCCACTTTTACGGGGCAGATCGCGGCTTCCAGCCCAGCGAAAAACTTGGGATCCCTGGCTTGTGACCAGAATCACATAACGGGGGCGAGCATCCTCGTTATCATTGCCTGTCTTTACACGCTCCGATATAGTTTTAGGCACATATATGTACGAGGATTTTCACGCAATCGATCGCTGGACAGGCCATAGGCTCCACTGTATTTACCAGGCCCTTATCGTGGCCATCGCAACCCGGCACGCTGACGCCATTGACGTGAAATTTTTGGCCAGCGGCAGGCCGGTATGGATCGCGCTGCCGCATCCTACATGGGTGGAGTACAAGAAGCAGACCGGCCGGGTGATTACTGACCCTCTGGCCATCCAAACGGCGGGGCATTTCCTGAAGGCAGCCATCGAAGACGGGAGTTACGAACATGGCCGAGAGATGTACACGCTGACGGTGGAAGAAGCTCTCGTACATTTAAATGCAGTCCTCAACGAAGTTGGCGCGCCTCAAGACGCGTTGGTAAAGACGGCGTAACCGCCGTTCGATTTGAATCTAGCCCCAAGCCGGTCCTTGCCCTGTCCTTATCCTCTGACAGGACGCTCAGGTATTTGGGAACAGGAGATCCATAAATGTCACAGACGTTACCAGCCATTGATACCGCTTCCGCTTTGGAAACCCTTCTCAAGACCAACACAGTGCATCGCAACCTGCACTCCGGACTCCTGGTGGAACATGCGATCCGCAGAGGCGAAGGCCTGCTGGCGGACAATGGCGCGCTGGTTGCTTATACAGGAAAGTTCACCGGCCGAACGCCCAAAGACAAGTTCACGGTGAAAGACGACATCACGAAAGACCTGGTGAACTGGGGCGACGTGAACCTGGCCTTCGATCCGGAAAAGTTTGACGCATTATTTGAGCGAGTGCTGGCGTTCCTGCGCGGCCGCGAGCTTTATGTTCAGGACCTGTATGCGGGCGCCGACCCCAAGTATCAGCTGCCGATTCGCGTGATCAATCAGTATGCCTGGCACAACCTGTTTGTGCGCGCCCTGTTCGTGCGGCCCACGCAGGAACAGCTCAAAACGCACAGCGCTGAGTTCACCATCGTGTCGGCTCCCGAGTTTCAGGCGGACCCGCAGCGCGATGGCACCCGCTCAGAAGCTTTCATCATCGTGAACTTTACCCGGAAGATCGTGTTGATTGGTGGAACCAAGTACGCGGGCGAGATGAAGAAGTCGATCTTTGGCGTGATGAACTTCCTACTGCCGCAGAGAAACGTTTTCCCGATGCATTGCTCGGCGAACGTCGGCAAGAATGGCGAGACGGCCCTCTTCTTCGGTCTTTCCGGAACCGGCAAGACCACGCTTTCCGCCGATCCCGAGCGCCTGCTGATCGGCGACGATGAGCATGGCTGGGCCACGACAGGGATCTTCAACTTCGAAGGTGGCTGCTACGCGAAGTGCATCAAGCTTTCGAAGGAAAACGAGCCGCAGATCTGGAACGCGATCCGCTTTGGTTCAGTGCTTGAGAACGTGACGCTGGATGAGCGCACCCACGTGCCTGATTACAACGATGACAGCCGTACCGAGAATACCCGTTGCGCCTATCCGGTGGACTACATTGAGGGCGCGGTGATCCCCGGCATCGGCGGGCACCCGAAGAACGTGATCTTCCTTACGGCCGACGCTTTTGGTGTGCTGCCCCCGATTTCACGGCTCGACAACGAGCAGGCGATGTATCACTTCCTCTCCGGCTACACCGCCAAGGTCGCGGGTACGGAAGCCGGGGTGAAGGAGCCGCAGCCGAATTTCTCCACCTGTTTCGGTTCGCCTTTCCTGCCGCTGCGGCCCAAGGTTTATGCCGAAATGCTGGGCAAGCGCCTGCAGGAGCATAGCGCCCAGTGCTGGCTGGTGAACACCGGCTGGTTCGGCGGTCCGTATGGCGTCGGCGCACGCATGAAGCTGCCCTACACGCGTGCCATGGTCAATGCCGCCATTGAAGGCAAATTGAAAGACGTGGAATTCGAGAAAGATCCCGCATTCGGGCTCAGCATTCCCAAATCAGTGCCGGGTGTGCCGCCGGAGTTCCTGCACGCGCGAGATGCCTGGGCGGACAAGGCTGCATATGACAAGGCTGCCGCCGATCTTTCGTCGCGGTTCGCGAAGAACTTCGAGAAGTTTGACGTGCCGGAGAAGATTCGCGCTGCGGGTCCGAAACGCGGATAATCAGTTACAAACAAAATCCCTCGCCTGCGGGCGAGGGATTTTTTGTGTCCTGAATTTTTACCGCGGTTACACCCATGAGTAGCCTTACGCGGCGCGCGGGTCGCCCAGGCGATCCGTGACCGCCTTATTGATGCGCTCAATGAACGAAACGGGGTGATCGTCAGGATTTGGACCCAAACGGTCGCGCAATACCTGGAGAAATTCTGTGACGCGGCGGAGGCGCTGGGCGTCAAGACCATCCTGCACCTGTTCGGGCTTCACTTCGGAAGCCGTCTCGATATACTTCCACAACATCAGCCGCATATTGTCGACTGCGCCTTTCAATTCCGTGAGCAGCGTAACGTTCAACTCCGCGGGATTGTCTTTTCCCGATGCATCCTGGGCCTTCATGGCAAGCCAATACAATTCGCTATGCACGGCAGTGAGTTCACCGGTGAGCTCGCGTAGTTGTTGAACGAGCCCGGCGATATCGGACTGGGGACGGTCTGCCTTTTCCATGACTTTTGGAACACCTCTACTTCTATATGTGTCTAGGATGCACCCAGCGTTGCCTTCGATACAGTTACTTTAGGGCATGCACCCCAAAAATAAGGGAATTTTCATTCCAAAATGGGCCTGCACTGCACAATGTTAAATCCTGCTAATCTCACGTTTGCGCTGATTCTTCGCACTCCTGAGCAGAACCATCCTCGTCAACAACGAACGCAGGCCAGGCAGGAAACCCTGAAGGCATGAGTAGGCGGATTTAGAATTTCATCATCATGTTCTCCCGTCGCATTCAGGTCTTTTATGACTCAGGCCAAGGGCGCCAGCCCTGTCCGATGAAGTGGCTCGACAATTTTGCCATGCGCAATTTCACCAACGATCCAATCTTCGATGACACTCTGCCCGTTGCTGACGGAACCATCGAGGTGGGAAGCCGCGTTCCATTGACGAGGCTGCGGGAGTCCATGGAAGACTGGTTCCGTAAGAAGAGCTATTTGCCGGCAGGCACTGTGCTCGTGGTGGAAGAAGCGACGAGCAAGCAACTTTAAGAGTCCGAGCGATTGTGACACGCGAAGTCACGCTGAGCGCGAACCGATCCACAGTGTCCCTTAAGTAAAGGTCTAGGCAGAATTGCTGCTTGCCTTTTCTCGCTGCTGAGTGATAAAAAGGCGCACCATCTCCCCATCTGCAATGGAAACAAGTGGGTTCAAGGGCGGGATTTGAGGAGCGAGAGGCGATGAAAATTATTCAGCAAGTGCTGGCAGGACTTACGGTCCTTTTGTTGGCAGTGTCTGGTCTGGCCCAGACGGCAGCCACTGCCGAGTTGCGCGGCACAGTAAAAGATCCGAATGGAGCTGTGATTGCGGGCGCCACGGTCACGCTACATGACGAAACCAAGAACACCAACCGCACCGTAACGACCAATGGCGCGGGCGAGTATCTGCTTCTCAGCGTTCCGCCGGGGACCTACACCTTGAACGTGACCGCGAAGGGATTTGCGAAAGTCGTAGCGCGCAATATCCAGCTCACGGTAGGCCAGGCGGCGCAGTATCCAGTCAGCATGCAGTTGGAGACGGCGACAACGGAGGTCACGGTCACGACGGAACCCTTGCTGGTTGAGCCGACCCGCACTTCCACCAGCACCACCATCGGTGAGCAGAGCATCGATAACCTGCCGACCAACGGCCGCAACTACGTAAACTTCTCGCTGACGAACTCGCAAGTGCAGCGCGATATTGCGCCCAGCATCGGCGCGGCGCCCACGTCAGGCCTGAACTTCGGCGGCCAGCGCGCCCGCTCCAATGCCGTAAACGTGGACGGCATGGACGCGGTGGATAATTCGGTGAACGGCATCCGCTCGACCCTGTCCCAGGAAGGCGTGCAGGAATTTCAGATCATCACTAACGGCTATGAGGCGGAATACGGACGCGCTTCCGGCGGCGTGGTGAACATCATCACCAAATCCGGGACCAACGCGTTCCATGGTTCAGCGTTCGGCTTCCTCCGCAACCGCAATATCCAGGCGGTGAATCCATTCAGCAATACTCCCGATCCGGCGTACACCCGCTGGCAGGCGGGAGCAAGCGTTGGCGGACCTATTAAGAAGGACCGCACGTTCTATTTCCTTTCAGCGGAAGTGACGCGCCGGAATGAAACCGGATTTTCCACCATTGGTGCAAACAATTTTGGCCTGGTGCCGCTGGCGAACGCGGCGAGCTTCGGAATTCCGTCCGTTCCCGGGTTTGTTCCGCTCGTGACGCCGGCGCAGGCGCAATTCCTGGCTACGAACCCGATTTCTCCTCTAACTGCAAAGTATGCGCAGCTGGCGGTTTTTGGGTCGGCGGTTGCGCTGGGCGGAACGCCGGGAAATCCTCTGACGGGCGCTTTCCCGACGACACTCGCGCCACTGCCGGCTTCGTTCCACAACCTGCTCAGCCAGACAGGTAATTATCCGGTACACGAGGCAACCGAGATCTACTCTCTCCGGCTGGACCACAAGATCAACGAGAAGCACCAGTTGATGGTGCGTGGCGGACTGAGCCCCAGCTTCGTAACCGGTATTCAAGTGAACGCGCAGAACCAGGACTTCGGGCAGAACGCCTTCTCGCGTACCTCAACCCAGAACTACCATGACGGCAGCATCGGCGTGCAGGAAACCTGGGTCATCTCCGACAACAAGATCAACGATTTCCGCTT
>JBAIYI010000450.1:0-4551 GCA_037915955.1 Terriglobales bacterium | reverse complement strand
GCGATTCTGCGGGCTGCGCAGGATTAATCAAACATCAGATTGGCTTGCGCGCGTCGGGAAGGGTGCGGCACTTCTGTTTTGGCCAGTCCAACCCTGTCCAGCTTTTCTGGTTCCAACAAGCGCATGTACGTCTTTGGCGCGGGTGGATGCATACGGCGATTCCTCATGGCTGTAGGGGTCGCATTATTGCCGATGCTTGCGTCATCTGCTCAGAATCAGCAGAGTGAGCCGGGCAAGAATTCTGTCCAGGTGCAGATGCGCAATGTTACCTACCATTACGCCGATAACATTGCCGTGCAAATCCGTCGCCTTGGCGGTGAACTGGTTCCGATCAAGTCCGAATTCCCGGTCTTCGATGACAAGCACTCGTTTTCGGTTCACGTGGTTGCGGCCGAGATGGCGATCAGCGCCGACAACATGGCAAACGTGCTGAACCAGTATGTTTTCGCGAGGAAAGATTCGCCGATCAAAGACGCCGCCGTTGCAGTCGTGAATGGCCGGCTCAAAATCAAAGGGAAGCTGCACAACAAAGGCGATGTCAGCTTTGAAACCGAGAGCACCCTCAGCGCTACTCCGGACGGAAAGATCCGGATGCACGCAGAGAAAGTGCGCGCCCTGCATTTGCCGGTGAAGGGGTTGATGGACCTGTTCGGAATCGAGATCGCGGACCTGATCAAGGCCGGTAAGGTGAACGGCATCAGCGCGGACAAGGACGATTTAATTTTCGATCCGGCCCAGGCCTTGCCTCCGCCGCATATCTCCGGAAAAGTGAGCCACGTACGGCTGGAAGGAAACAACATCATTCAGGTGTTTGGCTCGCCTGCAGATTACAAGTGGATGCAGGTCCCGGCGCAGAATTACATGGCGTATCGTGGCAACCGGCTGAAATTCGGCAAGCTGACCATGGAGAATGCAGACATGGTGCTGATCGATCCTGATCCGCGCGATCCGTTCGACTTCTACCTGGACCACTATCAGGAACAGTTGACTGCCGGGTACACCAAGACGACCCAGCAGTTCGGACTGCGTGTTTACATGGTCGACTACAACAAGCTGAAGCGAGCACCCCGCCAGAGTCACAACGTGGCAAAATCCCAGAAAAAGTGAGGTAGGGCCACGAGTGTACGGTGACCTGCAATCGTCGTCAGCCGCGTCGCGCAGCTTCGATGGTAGCAACATCGATCTTCTTCATTGCCATCATCGCTTCAAAAGCGCGTTTTGCCTCATCCCCACCGGCCGTAAGCGCAGCGGTAAGGGCGCGTGGAGTGATCTGCCAGGAGAGACCCCAGCGGTCTTTGCACCAGCCGCATGCGCTTTCCTGGCCGCCGTTGCCCACAATCGCATTCCAATAGCGGTCAGTCTCAGCCTGGTCGTCCGTCGCGATCTGGAAGGAGAACGCCTCGCTGTGCTTGAACATCGGGCCACCGTTGAGACCGAGGCAGGGAATTCCGAGGACGGTGAACTCGACTGTCAAAACATCGCCCGCCTTGCCATTTGGATAATCGGCAGGTGCCTTGTGCACGGCGGTCACTTCACTGCCGGGAAACGTGGCAGCATAGAACCGCGCTGCTCCGAGTGCGTCGTTGTCAAACCAGAGGCAGATCGTGTTTTTTGGTTTCATCTACGTGAGTCTCCCGGAGGCAGCGGACTGAGCCGCCCGTGAACTCTTCAATGTCCTTGAAGCAGCGGCCCGCGTCTATGTTAAATCCCATTCGTATGTATGTATGAAGCCCGGGTCTGATGTACGGAGACCTGACACCGTTCTGCTTCGGCCCGCCGTCTAGCAGGGAAACGGTAAAAACCTGCTCCATCGCCCGGCCTCGAGTTATTTAGATGCGAGTCTCTCTGATATGAGAGTAGCGGGCGCAAGAAGCGGAGTTGGAAGCCGTTCTATGCCTGTGCCTGCCAGGATTGCCAAATTGCCGGCTTGGGATTTGAATGGAGTACAGGCTCTCCAGCAGGAGCCCGGGTAATACCATCATGATCAAAATTCGTTCGTGGCATATGGCCGCGATTCTGGCCCTGTGCCTTCTTTCTGCTGGACTCTCAGCAGCCGACCTTAAACCCAAAACCACTGCAGCCTTCGATAAGTACGTTGCCGCAACCGAGCAGCGTTTCAGCAATGAATTGAAACCAGGCGGGCCATTTCTTTATATCGATGAGTTGAGTGCCGGCAAAAAGCAGGATTCGTATCGGCGCGTGAAAAATGGCGAGATCCTGGTTGACAAGCGCGAGACCAGGGGGCCAGGAGTGTCGGCTGATGTCCCTGATGGCCTGGTGCATCACTGGGTGGCGCTGGTGTTTGTTCCCGGAGTCACGCTCAAGCAGACGATCCCGCTGATACAGGATTATGACCATCGCGCCGAACTGTATAAGCCTGAGGTCACGGCGTCAAAGCTGATTTCGCATACGGGTGACGACTACAAAATCTTTCTGCGCCTCTACCAGAAAAAGTTCACTACGGTTGTGTTCAACACCGAATATGACGCGCACTGGGGAACGGTGAGCCCGACCGAGGTCTTTTCGAACTCAATCAGCACGCGCATTGCTGAGGTGAAGGATGCGGCTCACCCTGATGGCGAAGAATATCCGCCCGGGCATGGCAGCGGTTATCTGTGGCGGCTCAATACGTATTGGCGATTCGAAGAGAAGGATGGCGGCGTATATATCCAGTGCGAGGCGCTATCGCTGACCCGCGATATTCCGACCGGGCTCGGGTGGCTGCTCAAGCCCCTGGTTACTTCGATCCCGCGAAACTCTCTGAATCGTGCTCTGGGAAGGACCCGCGAGGTGGTGGAGCAGCACGCTAAAGATCAAAGAATCAGTAGCGCAGAGGGAAAGCCAGAGTAGAAGTAGCATCACTCCTAAATGCAGAAGTGCCGTTGACGGGCGTTCAGCTATTCTGGTAACTTGCGCTCCATGGCGGCCGCTGCACCAGAGTCGGCACAGAAACCTGTTCCGGTCAGGGATCGTTTACTTCAGGGCGCCAAGATCCTCTTCTCCATTCACGGCTTTGAAAATACCTCTACGGCGGCGATCGCGCGCCAGGCCAATACCAGCGAATCCCAACTGATAAAGCACTTCGGCAGCAAGGAAGGATTGCTGGAATCGATCTTCGAAGAGGGCTGGCGTAACCTGGACTTTATTGGTCAGGCGATTAAAGTGCTGCCATCTCCCGCTGACAAACTGCGCATGACATTTGAGCTTGTGTTGCAAGCGCTGGAGCGCGACCAGGCATTGAAGGAACTCATGCTTTTTGAGGGGCGCCGCATACGCAAGGCAAGTTCAGGAGCAGACATCCTGGTCACCGGAGGTTACCTGCGATTCAGCACCACCGTGGAACAGATCATTACCGAGATGCTGCCCGGAACCACCCTGGCGGAGAAGATCTCGCCTGCAGCTCTGGCTTCGGCGATGATCGGGATGTTTGAGAGCATGCTCAGGGATCAGGTGCTGGCTCGGAGAATGGGCCATCCTCCTATATCGACGCCGGAAGAAGTTCGGGGGATCTTCGAGTTGTTTGTGAACCAGCTGCTCGCGCGGCAGCGTTGAGTCGAGGCGCCGCTCTCGATTTTCTAGTCTCCTCCAAGTAGTGCCGATTCTTTGAACAACCCGGCCCGCAAAAACATACATCCGATAAATTCCGTCTGCCAGCCTAGTAGTAGCACTACTGATTATTTGCGCGCTTCGCGGAGGAACATCCTGATGAAAAGCCATACAGTTCTCGGGGTCGCCTTGTTGGCCCCAGTTACGCGGTGCACGTGAAGTTCAAATGGGGCGAGTAATACGAATGATTTCGACCTGAACGTTTACAAATTACCCGATTTGAAATTCTCTGCTATGCTTCGCTCACGAACACTGAGGCTGAAGCTTGCTCCTGGAACTTCGGGTAGAAAACTACGCTGTGATTGACAGCCTGGCGGTGGAGTTTGCGCCCGGGCTGAACCTGCTCACGGGAGAGACCGGAGCGGGCAAGTCCATCCTGATTGATGCCCTTTCTCTACTTCTTGGCGACAAGGCTTCCACCGAGATGATCCGCCATGGCGCGGAGAAGGCCGTGGTCAGCGGCGTTTTCGAATCAGAAGAGAAAGCGCTGCGCAGGGTGCTGGAAGAAAACGGCATTGAGCCGGAAGACGGTCACATGATCGTGAAGCGAGAAATCGCGGCCGGTGGCAAAGGGCGTGTGTTCGTCAACAACCAGCCGGCCACGGTGGGATTGCTAAGACAGCTAGCTTTTGCACTGGCGTCAATCCATGCACAGAACGAGACGATTCTTGCCTTCGATGGCCCGGCACGCTTGAGCTTACTGGACGCTTACGCAGGCAATGACGTTCACGGTTTAGAAGAGAAGTATGCGGCGTGGGCAGCGGTGCGCGACCGGATAGCCGAGTTCGAACGCGACGAGCAGGACCGGCTGCGCATGGCCGATCTGTGGAGCTTCCAGAAGAAGGAAATTGAGTCGGCTAATCTGAAGTCGGGAGAAGACCAGAAGCTTGAGACCGAGAAGCGCGTGCTGGCCAACGCAGAGAAGCTTTACGCGGCAGGGAAGTC
>JBAIYI010000753.1:0-6751 GCA_037915955.1 Terriglobales bacterium | reverse complement strand
ACGGATGCGCCCGCATCCCGGAAATCGGGTAGTTCTCCACTGCGCGCGCGGTCTGCACGCCGTAATAGACGTCAGAGGGGATTTCCTTGAGGCCGATCGAGTCTTTTTCCTGGCGGAAGGTCTGGGTAGGCATAAACGTACCTCTTATCTATGGAGATGATGGGCTGCACCCTGGCGGCGCATGGACAAACTGGAGATTATATCGCTTTTGAGAGGATGACCCGTGACGCCGGTCACGGTTACGCGGGGGAGATTACTTGCTGCTGAACAGGTGCCCCAGCTTCTCTTTCTTCGTGCTCAGGTAGCGCTCTGACGTGGCCGTAGGCTCCACTTCGCATGGGACGCGTTCTGCCACTTTGACTCCGGCTGCCTCCAGCGCGGCCACTTTCTGTGGGTTGTTGGAGAGCAGCCGTACCGACTTCAATCCCAGCGCTTTCAAAATCTCTCCCGGCAACTGAAACTCGCGATGGTCAGCCTTGAAGCCCAGTTCCTCGTTGGCCTGCACCGTATCCAGACCCTGATCTTGCAGTTCGTAAGCCTGCAGCTTCGGCATCAGCCCGATCCCGCGGCCCTCCTGCTGCTCATAAAGCAGCACGCCTGCACCTGCTTCTCCGATAAGTTGTAGCGCCATCTCAAGCTGCGCGCGGCAGTCGCAACGCAACGAGCCAAAGACATCCCCGGTAAGGCACTGGGAATGAATGCGAACGAGTGGCGGAGCAGAATGAATATCGCCCATGACCAGCGCCACGGCTTCTTCCTTGCGGCGGTCGTCGCCCACGTGGCTTTCAAAGCCCATGATGCGGAAATGTCCCCATCGCGTGGGAAAATCAGCTTCAGCAACCTTGCGGACAGTAGGTTCGGTACTCACTGGATCATTATAGATGTTCAAATGGTAAGATTCGGTTCATGGCCATCAGCGACACCTCGCCGGAAATAGCAGCAATGCAGGCGCAGCTGCACGAAGCCATGTCGCCGGAGCAGCGCGTGTTGCTGGCCTTCGAGATGAGCCATTACATGCACGAACTGGCAAAACAATACCTGCGGAACCAGCATCCGGAATGGTCAGAAGATCGGGTTACGCGGGAGTTTCTCCTGTCACTGCTCCCGGAAAACGCAGGTCACAAAAAAGTGCAATGAGCTTCGTCGAGGTGTTGCGTCGCGTCACTGCCCGGCTGCATGAAAGCAAAGTTCCGTATATGGTTACGGGATCGATAGCAGCTTCCTACTACGGACTTGTGAGGGCGACCCAGGATCTCGATATTGTGATCGCCGCCGACGCCGACGCCGTCAAGCGCCTGATGAGTTTATTCCCTGAAAGTGGGTATTACGCGCGACTGCAGGACGCGCTTCAGGCTCTTCGCCATAGTTCCATGTTCAATGTTCTCGATATGGAGAGCAGCTGGAAGATCGACTTCATTTATCGCAAACCAGCCCCTTTTCATCGCCAGGCATTTGAGCGTCGCCGCCCCGTCACTTTCGAAGGCGTACCCGCGTTCATGGTCAGCCTTGAAGACCTGATTGTCGCCAAACTGGAGTGGGCCAGAATGAGCGAATCCGAGCGTCAGATCAGGGACGTCAGCACGATTGCTCAGAAGAGATCACGGGAGCTCGACCGCAATTATTTGGAAAAGTGGGTCGCTCAGCTTGGCCTTTCCGAGCAATGGTCCGCTGCCCGCAAAGCCGCCGGTCTCGCCTGAATTTCCGGTTACGGCAGCTCTCCCAGATACGGAAACGCGCACCATGCCAGCCATACGAACAAGAGCCAGTGCGCCAGCAGGTTGTGAGAGAACTTTGGCTGCCGGGTGCCCCAGATAAAGACCAGCCAGAGGAGCAGGAGGGCAAACACATTCAGCAAGCACACGCCGTAGGTAAATGCCGCGCCCTGATAGCGGAGCCCGAGCCGCCAGCTCTCAACAAAGTAGAGATCGCTCAGGGCAGTCAGGATCGTAAGAAGTATCAGCGAGCGCTTAGGAACGGCGGTTTCGCCTCGGAATAGCGCCGGGTTCCACACCACAAAGAGCACTGCCGGGAGCAGCAGTGCGATCCATGTGCCTCCTTCATTACCGAAAAGGAAGCCCACGCTCACCGTAAGCCCCGGAAAAGGCGAGAGCAGGGTGGGCGCTCCGGAGAGCAACAGCCCTAAGCAGGCCGGAATAATCAGGCTTGCCGCTGCCGTAGCTGTCCAGAACGAGCTCTTCATGTGTATTCCAACGAAATCCTTTACGGCCACATGCCCAAATACGGGAATGCACACCATCCAAGCCACGCGAAGAGCATCCAGTGTGTAAGCACATTCATTTTGAACGAACATTTCTTCCGCGTGATGATGAAAATGATCCAGAGCACTGTCAGGTAGACGGCATTGACTGCACAGATTGCAGCGGTATATCGCAGTCCCTGGTAAGTAACGCCATCTGGCCATGAGGCTTTGAAGTACCAGGCTGTAAACACTGTCAGGACAAGAAGGAGGGCGAAGGATCGCTTAGGAGTTTTGATCTCACCTCGCCAAAGCCCCGGGTTCCATGCCCAAAATGATAGAGAAGGAATCGCTAAAGCCAAGACCGCCCCAAACGCACCCAAGTGATGGTCAGCGAGTACCATCAACGGCCATACAATAACAACCGGCATGGGGCTGAGAATTGGCAACCCTGACGAAATAGCACAAGTGCTGATCACGATAAGCGAGAGACCACAGACACCCGCGACTTGCCGACTTGACATTCCACTTTTCTACTCTGAAGCACTGTCGGGTTCAAGCTGTAAGATGCCGGTCACCGTAATCAGCCACGGCCGTCACAAAAGAGCCATGCTGATTGATAGCGTGAACGGAAACCCGATTTCATGTTGCTGTCGAGCCGGCATATTGCCCAGCACTTCAACCGTGAAAGCGTCCTCGGCCCGTCCCCGAACGGCGTAAATCCACGTATACTTGAAGGTTTCATAGATGGTCGTGGAGGATCATATGGCATCGCCCGCCGTTGGATACGCAAAAGAAAATCAGCAGAGATTCCTGGGAGAGCTCAAAGACCTGCTCCGCATTCCCAGCGTGAGCACCGCGCCGGAACATAAAGACGACGTCCGCCGCGCCGCCGAGTTTGTGGCCAATGACCTGCGCCGCATGGGCATGGAAAATGTCGAGGTCATCGCGACTAAGGGCCACCCGCTGATCTATGCTGACTGGCTGCATGCGCCGGGCAAGCCCACCGTCCTCTGTTACGCGCATTACGACGTGCAGCCGGCCGAGCCGCTGAACGAATGGATCTCGCCGCCGTTTGAACCCACCGAGCGCAACGGAAACATCTACGCCCGCGGCGCGGTGGACGACAAAGGCCAGCTCTGGATGGAGCTCAAAGCCATGGAAGCCCTCATGAAAGGGCACGGCGGCAAGCTGCCGCTGAACGTGAAGTTCCTGATTGAAGGCGAAGAGGAAGTTGGCGGCGAGTCGATTGCGGCGTATGTTCGGAAAGAGAAAAACAAGCTAAAGGCCGACTTCGCCCTGGTGTGCGATACCGAGCTTTTCGCGCCAGATCTTCCCACGCTGTGCGTTGGCCTGCGCGGCCTGGTCTACACGGAGATTGAAGCCCAGGGCGCAAAGACTGATCTGCATTCCGGCATGTACGGCGGCGCCGCGCCGAATCCGCTCTTCGCGCTCATTGAAATCATCAGCAAGCTGAAGGATTCAAAAGGCCGCGTGCTGATTCCTGGCTTCTATAGCAAAGTGAAAGCGCCAACGGCTGCGGAACTGAAGGCGTGGAAGAAGCTGCCTTTCAATGAAGAGCACTATCGCAAAACGGAAGTTGGTTCCAAAGTGCTGACCGGCGAGCCGGGATATTCAGTGCTCTATCGCACCTGGGCACGACCCACTCTGGAAGTGCATGGCATGCCGGGCGGCTTCATTGCTGCGGGCGCCAAGACGGTGATTCCGGCGCGCGCGTCAGCCAAGGTTTCCATGCGGCTGGTTCCGAATCAGGACCCGGACGACATCCTGAAGCGCTACACCAACTACGTAAAAAAGCTCACGCCCAAAGGCATTGAGATCAACATCAAGTGCTATAGCAAAGGCCCGGCCTGCGTGGTGAGCACCGATAATCGGTTCATTAAAGCCGCCACCGAGGCGATGCACGACGTCTTCAAAAAAGACACGGTCTTCATCCGGTCTGGCGGATCCATTCCGATCGTCACGGATTTTCAGGACGTTCTCAAGATGCCTAGCGTAATGATGGGTTTTGGCCTGCCCGATGATAATCTGCATGCGCCAAACGAGAAGTTCCACATCCCGAACTTCTATCGCGGGATTGAGAGCATCATCAGGTTCTTTGAGAAACTGGGAGCCTGAAGCGATTCGTCCCCAGGAGAACTCTTGAGCGCAACATCAGCGGTGGAGCAGGGCTGGCAGCAGGCATTGCAAGAGCGCGGCTATGCGATTGTGCCTGACGTCGTGAGCGCTAGCGAAGTCATGGTCCTGCTGGTCGCCATGGCTGATCTGGTCTCTCGACGCGGACGCGCCGGCGTCCGCCATGTCCTCAACCATCCCACGGTAAACGTCATCGCGAATGACCGTCGCCTCCTGGGTATGGCGCAGGAAATCCTTGGACCGGAGGCTTTCCCGTTTCGCGCCACGCTGTTTGACAAGTCTCCCGAATCGAACTGGCTGGTCACCTGGCATCAGGACACGGCGCTACCCCTGCGGGAAAAGATGAACATTCCGGGTTGGGGACCGTGGTCTGTAAAAGATGGCGTCACGTACGCCCATGCACCGGCATTCGCGCTGAGTCAGGTGCTGGCGTTGCGACTCCATCTTGACCCCTCGACGGAACGCAACGGCCCGCTCAAAGTGCTTCCTGCCACCCACAGCCTGGGCGTGTTGAGCGACGAAGAGATCGCGCGCTGCGCCGACGAACGCACCCCAGTGGAATGCCTGGTAGGGAAGGGCGGGATTGTGGCGATGCGGCCGCTGGTCGTGCATGCGTCTTCCAAGTCGGCTGCCGAGCTGCCGCGGCGGGTCTTGCACATTGAATATGCGGCAAACGCGGGTACCGCCTACCCGGCCGAGCTGGCCAGTGTCTAGGACCTTAATTCTTTAGCGCCTTGCACTCCGGTGTACCGAAAACTCCCTTAGGACAGCTTGCTTCTGTGCACCATCAGCGCTACAGTTTGGTTAGCTCTGTTTGATTCTCTCCGACCTTATATTTCCTCACCGCTGGAATTGTGACCAACTGCTGCATCGGTGGTGCGACATACTGTGGAAGGTGCCTGTTATCCACAATATCTTGTGGGCAGCACTCTTGACCCCCAGTGACTCTCTGGGTACATTAGCTGGAACGCGGGTTCACACCCTCCAGCCATGGAACCCGAAGCCGAACGCGTCAGAGCCCAGCGCCGCCGTCGCCGGGCAGCATTGGCCATTCCTGAAGGAGTAGGAAGTTGCTCAAACTGAAGAAGCTGCAAATCCTGGGATTTAAGTCCTTCTGTGACCGCACGGAACTCAAGTTTCCGGGCGAAGGCATTGCTGCCGTGGTTGGGCCCAATGGCTGCGGGAAGTCCAATATTTCTGACGCAATCTCATGGGTGCTGGGCGAGCAATCTGCCAAGAGCCTGCGCGGCGTGCGCATGGAAGACGTGATCTTTGCCGGTACGCGCGAGCGTAAACCCACCGGCATGGCTGAAGTTTCCCTCACGCTCGTTGATCCTCAGGTATACGAAGGTCGCATTGGCCCCGAGCCGGAGATCGATATCCAGGATGAACTTGGCGAGGACGACTGGGACGAGGCTTCCGTCCGGGCCACCGCTGCCGAGGCAACCGACGCTGCGACATTGGAAGTGCAGCCCGGCCCGCTTGACAAAGAAGAGATCGCCGAAGCGGCAGCGCTGGAGCCGGGCGAAGATGCAGCCCAGGCTGGCGATGGCGTGGAAGTCGCAAGCACAGAAAATGCTGATCAGGCTGCGCAACCGGAATCCGCGGCGACGGGCGAGGCTGCGGACGGAAATGCAGCCGTAGCTGAAGACTCCGCTCCTGCTCAACCGGATGCTCAGGCTGCCGTCGTTGCACCAAACGCCGTCGTGCTCAAGATCCGCCGCCGCAAGTTGAAGCCGGTGCAGCTCGCAAAAGGCGAGATCGTGGTCACACGCCGCCTGTTCCGCACCGGAGAGAGCGAATACCTGCTCAACGGCAAGCTGTGCCGCCTGCGTGACATCCAGGACATCTTTATGGGCACCGGCCTGGGCCCTGAGTCGTACGCCATCATCGAGCAGGGCCGCATCGGGCAGATCCTGAGCAGCAAGCCGCATGATCGGCGCGCGATCATCGAAGAAGCCGCTGGGATCACCAAATTCAAGACCAAGAAGCGGCTGGCCGAAGCGCGGCTGGAGCAGTCACGCCAGAACCTTGCGCGCATCAACGACATTTTTGAAGAAGTCACGCGGCAGATGAACTCGCTCAAGCGCCAGGCCGCCAAGGCGGAACGTTACGCCCGCCTCCGTGACGAGATGCGCGCCAAGCTGCGCATTGTACTGGCCAGCAAGTTCGCCCAGATGGTGCAGGAAGAGAGCACGCTGAATGGCGCTCTGGAAGCGGTAAGCGAAGAAATCCAGACGCGTTCGGAATCGCTGAACACGCTTGAAGCTGAGCACGGCGAACGCACGCAGCGCGGCTATGCCATTGAAACCGAGATTGCGCAGAACCGCCAGGCAGTCAACGCCATCGCCCTCGAAAGCGAGCGCGCCACGGGACGGCGCAATGCCAATCAGGAAA
>JBAIYI010000582.1:0-2960 GCA_037915955.1 Terriglobales bacterium | reverse complement strand
AAGGGCGCCCGTGCGGGATTCAGGATCGTGGAAATCCCCGTGAGTTATCACCCGCGCATTGGAAAATCCAAAATAAGCGGGACGGTGAAAGGCACGATTGGAGCGGCATGGTTCATCCTGAGCCGGATCGTGCGCTATTATTTTCGGCGACCGAAACGCGGAAACGCCGCGACGGCATAAGATCCTGCTCCCCTGTCACATGGAATTCTCCAACCAGAGCACCGTGGTTTCTTTTCAAAAGCGAACGCTTGTCATCATGGCAAAAGCGCCCAAGCCGGGCGTGGTGAAGACCCGGCTCAGCCAAAGCCTTCCCGCCCCGGCTGTCATCGCTCTCTATCGTTGCCTTTTGGAAGACACCATCTCATTGGCGACGTCATTGAAGGGCGTGGAGGTCGCGGTGATGTGCCGGGAGTCAGACAGGAAGGAATTGGCAGACCTGCTGGGCGATTCGGTGCAGATCGTGGCACAGCAGGGTGAAGGCCTGGCCGCGGGACTCACCTCCGTTTTTCGTCATTTCACTGCCGCCGGCCGCCAGCAGGTGATCGCGTTCAACAGTGACAGTCCACACCTCGAGCCGTCTACCCTGCACCGCGCGTTTGAAATACTCGATCAACATGAGATCGTTATCGGGCCCACGCACGATGGCGGTTATTACCTTGTGGGCGCGAAGGCAGCCCACCCATCGCTCTTTGAAGGTGATGGGCTGGGAACCAATAGTGCACTGGAGAGATTGCTGCTTCGCACCAAAGCGCTTGAGCTTTCCACCGGCTTCACGGAACATTTTTACGACATCGATGTAGCCTCCGATTTGATTCGCCTCGCGCAGGAACTACAGTTGACGCCGTCAAGAGCGCCGCGAACAGCTGCCTGGCTTTGCGAGTGGGAGGAGACTATCGCGCAACTCCGTGAGTCTCTGGGAAAGCCGTGAAACTCACACCGTCGCACCGGCTGTGCGCTCTCGGCGTCATCCTGCTGGGAGCGTTCGCGGTCTGCTCACGCAACTTTAGCAATATCGGCGAGCCCTCTTTCATCATCTGTCTATCGTTCGCCGGCATCGCATACCTGCTTGCCGTCCGTGAGTTCTTCGTCGCCCAGAAGATCCCGAAGCGGGTCCTCGTTTTTGGTCTGCTGTTGGCTGCCGTGTGGCACGTTGCATTTCTTCTGAAGCCGCCGGGAGCTGATGATGACATTCACCGCTACGTCTGGGACGGACGCGTGCAGCGGCTCGGCTACAACCCGTATCTTTTGATCCCCAACGAACCCTCGCTCGCGGGGCTGCACACACCCGACACGCGCACCCTGAACCATCCTGACCTGCCCAGTCCCTATCCGCCGGGCGCTGAACTGTTTTTTCGCGCTGTAACCAGCATTCACGAGTCAGTCTTCGCGATGAAAGCAGCATTTGTGCTCTGCGCATGGGCCATTTCTCTTGTTCTGTTTGATCTCCTGCGCCGAAGTGGGCAGCCGGCGCACTGGGTTCTTGCCTATCTCTGGAACCCTCTGCTGGCAACAGAGGTGGCAGGGAGTGGGCATATCGATATTCTTGGCGCGCTGTTGCTGACTGTCTCCGTGGCCGCCCTGTCGCGCAGGTGGCGCGCAGTTGCCGCCGTCGCATTCGCCCTGGCCGTCGGCGTAAAGTTCCTTCCCGTAGTGCTTGTGCCACTCTACTGGCGACGCCTGCGCGTCCGCGATACCTTGCTTGCCGTCCTTGTTTTTGCCTCGCTTTATGCACCTTTTCTGGAGAAAGGGCGCATTCCCACCGGCTCACTCGGCACTTACGTCCAGAGCTTCCGATTCAATGATCCGGTCTTCGCGATGCTCGAACAACTCATGGCGCCACAGATTGCAGCCGCGCTCGCAGTACTTGCTGGCTTTCTCGTCGCGGTCTGGTTGAGAAGAAGGTCTGAGGATTTGTCTCCGGATGCCTGCGCCTGGCCCATGACAGCATCACTCCTGTGTGCGCCGGTTGTTTATCCGTGGTACCTGCTCTGGCTGCTGCCGTTCCTGCGCTCTGTCTCGACCGTACCAATCATGGTGTGGACTGTGAGCGTCATCCCAACTTATTACGTCTGGCATCTGCGCAGATTGGCTCGACCGTGGGTGCTTCCGGGCTGGATCATGCTGCTTGAATACGGAGTTCTTGCAGCAGCAGGCGTCATGATCGCCTTACGCCGTTCCGCAAGAACATCGGCACCAAAAGCTTTCTCGCAGCAAAAATGAATCGCGCGCCTTAACCGATGCATCTTGACGGTTGGCATAGCCGAAACCAGGATGTCGGCAAACACGATTCGTCCAATATTTCCATCACGCCCTTTGGCCTGATCGCAATTTCTAAGAAATCAATTTTGGAGGGAGATATTCAATGACAAGTTCGTACCGTCTTACGAAGGCTGGTTTTCTCGCCGTCGCGATGCTTCTCCTTGCAACAACCTCCTGGGCACAACAGCGTCCGGCGATTGCCGAACAGATCGCCAAGACCTACGGCCTCGATTCGTGGGGCCAGATTGATGCGATCCGCTACACCTTCAACATCGATATTCCCGGAATCAAGCTCGCGAGAACCTGGACGTGGGAACCCAAGACGGGGAAGGTCTCCTATGAAGGAAAAGACAAAGACGGCAAGCCGGTAACGGCGACCTATCTCCGCTCTCAACTGAACAGCCAGCCGGACAACGTAAAGAACAGCATCGATCCGGGTTTCAACAATGATAATTATTGGCTTATCTTCCCATTCCATGTTGTCTGGGACACCAGCGCCGATGTACAGGATAAAGGCCCGCAAAAGCTGCCGATTGGAAAAGGTTCTGCCAAAAGAGTGGTGGTGAAATATCCCTCGGAACTCGGCGGCTACACGCCCGGAGACACCTGGGAGTTGTATGTGGGAGCGGACGGAAGAGTGGAGCAATTCGTTTATCACCGCGGCGGCCCGGTAAAACCGAGCGTCGTCATCGCCACATGGA
>JBAIYI010000894.1:0-1866 GCA_037915955.1 Terriglobales bacterium | reverse complement strand
CGCGTGACTGACGCCGAGACCCGTGACTTCGCCGTGATGGTCCTGGCTGGCCACATGAACAAGAAGCTCGTAGCCGCTCTGGCCGCCGTCCATCAGCCTGCGGTTGGCATGTGCGGCGGCGACGGTCTCGCTTTCCGTGCGCGCAAGAAAGCTCCCAATGGCCACGATCTCGGGTTCGTCGGTGAAATCTCATCCGTGGAACCGCGCTGGATCGAAACCATCTGGCAGCAGGGCTGCATACCTGTGATCTCAAGCGTTGCTCTGGGCAGCGATGGCCAGTATTACAACGTCAACGCCGACCAGATGGCCTCAGCGTGTGCGGTAGCTTGCCACGCGAATGCGCTGATCTTCCTTACGGACGTTCCCGGCGTGAAGGGCGCAGATGGTCTGGTGATTCGCTGGCTTGATCTTCACATGGCCGCCGAACTCACGCAGCAGTCTGTAATCAACGGCGGCATGCTGCCCAAGCTCGATGCATGCAAGAGCGCGCTGATCAACGGCGTGAATCGCGTGCGCATTCTCCCGGCCACCGAAGTGGATATGCTGCCCGACTTTTATTTCACCAAGATTGAATCAGGCACGGAGGTGCTGGTCGCGTGAACCTGGAGCAGGTAAAGAAGGCCGAATCCAAACTGTTGCTGGCGACCTACGATCGCTATCCGGTGCTGCTGCACAAGGGCAACGGTGTGCACGTTTTCGACGACAAAGGCCGCAAGTATCTCGATTTCCTGAGCGGCATCGGCGTGAACGCGCTCGGGTACAACCACCCGGTCATCAGCAAGACGATTGCGCGCCAGGCAAAGCTGCTGGTCCACACCTCGAACCTCTTCTATCACGAGTACCAGGCCCGCCTCGCCGCAGCGCTCACCAAGATCTCCGGCATGGATCGCGCCTTCTTCACCAACAGTGGCACGGAAGCTTGGGAAGGCGCGCTCAAAGTCGCGCGTGCGTATGCCAAATCCAACGCCGCCTCAGGTACCGAGCCAAAGTGGCGCATCCTCGCCCTTGAACATGCGTTCCACGGCCGTACTTTTGGCGCGCTGGCCACCACGCACAAAGAAAAGTACCGCGCACCCTTTATTCCTGTTCTGCCTGGTGTGGAGTTCGTGAAGTTTAATGACGTGGACGATCTCGAACAGAAGTTCGACTCCTCCGTGTGCGCCATCGGCTTTGAGTTCGTGCAAGGTGAAGGCGGCATCCGTCCGGTGAGCCGCGAGTTTGCGGCCAAAGCGCGCGAACTTGCCAACAAGCACGGCGCACTGCTCATCGCCGACGAAATCCAGAGCGGCATGGGCCGCACCGGCAAATGGTTCGGATACCAGCATTACGGTGTGACTCCAGACATGGTGACAGTGGCCAAGCCGATTGCGGGCGGCCTGCCGCTTGGCGCACTGCTGGTCAGCGAAAAAGTCTCTCAGTGTATTCACCCGGGCATGCATGGCACCACCTTTGGCGGAGGTCCGCTGGCCTGCAGTGTGGCGCTGGAACTCATCAAGGTCATCGAAAAGCAGAAGCTGCTTAAGCACGTGCATAAAACCGGCGACTACATGGTCGCCAAGCTGCATGCGCTCAAGAAGAAGCACCCGGCCATTACTGAGATTCGCGGCCTCGGCCTCATGATCGGAGTGGAACTCGAATCTGCCGACCCGGCCAAAGCGGCGTTTCAAAGCATGCTGGAGCAGCGCGTGATTTTGAACCGGACCGACGAAACCGTGCTCCGCTTCCTGCCGCCGTTCATTGTCAAGAAGAAGCACGTGGATGAGGTGATTCAAAAGCTGGACCAGGCATTGAGCAGTCAGACCAAGAAAGAAGCAGCAGCTGTGACTGCCGCCTCCCGGAGGACAAGATGACAACGTCAGCCCGACT
>JBAIYI010000587.1:0-1698 GCA_037915955.1 Terriglobales bacterium | reverse complement strand
AACATTTCCAGATGAGCGAGGCTTTGTAATGACTATGCAGATCACCATCGATGGGCGTTCAATACCGGTCGAAGCCGGTAAAACCATATTGCAGGTCGCGCGCGAGAATGGAGTTGACATCCCAACCCTGTGCGATTATCCCGGTTTGAAGAGTCACGGCAGCTGCCGCATGTGTATTGTGGAGCTCGAAGGCCGGGAGATGACACCCACTGCATGCACAACGCTGGCTGAAAACGGAATGGTAGTCCATACCCACAGCCCGAAAGTGAATGCACTCCGCGTGGAATTGTTCAAGCTTTTATTGTCGGAACATCCTTCGGCTTGCCTGTTCTGTGAAGAGAGAAGCCACTGCGACGAGTGCATGGTGACATTGCGGAAATCAGGCGTCACCACCGGCTGCCGCTCCTGTCCCCAGGATGGACAGTGCGACCTGCAGACGTTCGCGGAACGTTTACAACTGGCGGATGGCGGATATCCTGTCCGTTACCGGATGCTGCCGGTGCAGAAGAAGGATCCGTTCATTGACCGGGATTACAACCTGTGCATTCTCTGCGAGCGATGCGTCCGTGCCTGTGAGGAAAATCATTTCTCCAGCGCGGTGACTCTCATCAGCCGCGGCACAGATACAGTGGTGGGCACTCCCTTTGGGCAGCGCCTCCAGCAGGCCGGATGCAGTTTCTGCGGTGCCTGCGTGGAAGTCTGCACGACGGGAGCCTTATCGGAAAAAGTCCGCAAGTGGAGCGGGGTTCCCGATCACACAGTTTCCACGACCTGTCCGCTTTGCAGCGCCGGCTGCCAGATGAACTTGCTCGTCAAGAATGGCATGGTGATCGGCGCTTTGCCGGATCATGCCCGCGGAACAGATGCACTGTGCGTAAAAGGCCGCTTTGGGATCCCGGAAATGGCCAACCATCCGACGCGTTTGCAGAATCCCTCTCTGTTAGGTCATGAAGGAAACGTCCAGCTCAAATGGGAGCAGGCGATCGAGGCCGCAGCCGGGAAGATCTCAGCCTGCGATCCGGAAAAGTACGGCCTGGTCATTTCCGCCGACTGCAGCAATGAAACACTGTATGTCGCCCAGAAATTTGTACGCGAGGTGGTCCGTTCAAAGTCCATCCATCTTTCGTCTGCTGCCGAATATGGACGCGGCTGGCAGACCGTTCAACGCTTGTATGCTTCCTCCAAGCCTCTGTCCACCTTATCGCTTGCGGATGCAATTCTGTGCCTTGGCTTCGACGGGAAGTATGCCCAGTCGGTTGTGGAAACCAGGCTGCACCATGCCAAAAGATCAGGGACGAAGCTGATCACTTTCGACACAACCAATCAAAGTTTGCGCAAGTATGCTGATGAATGGCTGCAGCCCGCGCCCGGGGAAGAGGCCGAGCTGCTCGAAATGTTCATTGAGATCCTGCGCGAAAAAACGGCGACCCCACAGCTTTGGCCATTACCGCCCCAGGCACAGCGCAGCGCCAGGATCCTGATGGAGGCGAAGCGGCCCGTCATCCTGGTTGGACATTCCTTCCTGACGCATCCTGAGAATGTCAATCTACTGAAGCTGCTTGAAAAGCTGGTTGCGCAGCTCCATGCAGAGCTGGTCCTTCTTCCTGAGAAGGCCAACCTGGGTGGCGCCCTTCATCTTGGAATTACGAATCCGCTTTCAACACACAGCCTTCAGGACCTTGAATTCGTTCATCTGAT
>JBAIYI010000347.1:0-2700 GCA_037915955.1 Terriglobales bacterium | reverse complement strand
TCATTGCAGCAGCAAATCCAGGATATTTTTGCCAAAGTTGGTTCGTTTTATCCGCAACGCGACAACTTCCGCTTGACGCCTGAGGTGAAAGCGAAGTTTACTGAGAAGTTAACCAATGATCCGGCGGAGTTTTCCGGTCGCAAGGTGAAGCAGGTTGTGCGCACCGACGGCATGAAGCTGGTCTTCGCGGATGGATCGTGGGTCTGTTATCGGCTGTCCGGGACGGAGCCGGTGGTGAGGGTTTATTCGGAGGCTCGGTCGGCAGACGACCTGAAGAAGCTGGCGAGCGCGGCCAGGGATTGGATCTTTAGCTGAAGATGCGGAAGTACTTCGAATCGATGGCGGAGCACGCGCTCGGGGCCAGACACAAGCTGGCGACGGCCGCGATTCTCGCGCTCATGTGCGTGCTCGGCTATCACGTGGTGTTTGGGGCGAACGGTCTGCTTGCCTACGAGTCGAAGCGGCGGGAATCGCAGGACCTGCAGCGCCAGCTGCAATCGCTGGAGCAGCAGAACACGCAGCTTCAGGATCGCATCAAGGCCTTGAAGTCTGACCCCAAAGCCATTGAAAAAGAAGCACGTGAGCACCTGAAATATGTCCGGCCGGGTGAGGTGGTTTACACCCTGCCTGCTTCCACGCAAGCCAAACCCGGTAAGTAATCAGCCGGTTACGCCGCTCCACTCCTAGGTGAGTTTCCCACTTGCCACCTGTGCCGCCTTCATTTAGAAACTTTGTGCTGTAACTCCCAAGCGTTTGGGAACTCCATAAGTACCGGCAATAAAGGACGTTTCGACGGCCGCTGCCGCCGAATCCGTACATCTACCAGAGGAGAAAACTGTTTCATGAAGAAGATCGCGTTGACTCTGCTCGCATTCGCCTGCCTCGCTACCCTGTCATTTGCCAAGGACAAGGATGCTTCCAAGGCCAAGAAAGAAACCGTTAGCGGCTGGGTGAGTGATGCAAAGTGTGGCGCCAAGGGCGCCAATGCTGACCACGCCGCCTGCGCCAAGAAGTGCGCCGACGCCGGCGAAAAGCTGGTCGTCGTGAAGGACGGCGATAACAGCATCATCGCCGTAACCAATCAGGACGCGCTGAAGGGCCACGAAGGCCATCACGTGAAAGTCACCGGAACCCAGAGTGCTGACGGCATGCACGTGGACAAAGTTGCCATGCTGAAGGACAAAGGCAAGGCCAAGGAAGACAAGAGCGATAAGAAGGGCATGTAATCTCTTCGCAGCAAAGTTCAAAGGCGGCCTAAAGTGGCCGCCTTTTTTATTTTGATCTGTGCTCAGTCTGCCTGGTGGACACGAGTCGCGTCAGCGAACAACCCCGCTCAGCGGCGAACTGGCGGTTGCGTAAAGCTTCTTCGGCATCCTGCCTGCAAGATAAGCCGCCCGTCCGGCGATCACGCCGTGCTTCATGGCTTCCGCCATCATGATTGGATCTTCTGCGTGCGCGATGCCCGAGTTCATCAGCACTGCATCGGCGCCCAACTCCATTGCCACGGCTGCATCAGAAGCCGTTCCCACGCCGGCGTCGACGATCAGGGGCACTTCAGTGATCATCTCACGCAGGATCTGAATATTGGCTGCGTTCTGGATTCCCATTCCACTCCCAATCGGTGCTCCAAGAGGCATAATCGCACTCGCTCCGGCATCGATAAGCCGCTTCGCAACCACAATGTCATCAGAGGTGTAGGGAAGAACAGTGAAGCCTTCCTTGACCAGCACGCGCGTCGCTTCGATGGTCGCCTGCACATCGGGATAGAGCGTCTTCTGGTCGCCGATGACCTCGATCTTTACCCAGTCGCTCAGCCCCACTTCGCGTCCCAGTCGCGCTGTACGGATAGCCTCCTCTGCGGTGTAGCAGCCCGCAGTATTCGGCAGCAAAAAGTATTTTTCCGGGTTGATGAAGTCGAGCAGAGACTCCTTGCTGCGGTCCAGTTCCACGCGCCGCACGGCGACGGTCACCATCTCAGATCCGCTGGCTTCAATGGCACGAGCGGTCTCATGACCTGACTTGTACTTTCCTGTGCCAACGATCAGGCGCGACTTGAACTGGCGTCCAGCGATAAGAAGAGGGTCCATGGCTAATATTGTAATGAATCCAGCACTCATGTTGAACCTTCGCTCCAGGTCTCCCAAAGTCTTGCAACGCGCGATAGGTGAGCTTGCCGCACTCCTCCCGGGCCCGATACTCTCTCTGTTGCGCGCACCTCGTGGTGCGAAAAGCGAGAGTGAACATCCATGGCGATGGAAGAACTGAAAGGTAAAGTGGCTCTGGTTACGGGCGCCAGCCGTGGCCTCGGGCAGGCGTTCGCGATCGGGTTGGCCAAAGCCGGTATGGCTATTGGCATCACCGCGCGAACCGAAACCGATCTGGCCGAGACGCTGAAATCTGTGCAGGAATGCGGCTCGACGGGAATCGCCATTCCGGCGGACGTAAGCGATCGAGCAGCAGTTACTGCACTGGTCGCGAAGGTTGAACATGAGCTCGGGCCTATCGACCTGCTGGTGAACAACGCTGGCGTAGGTGAGCCGTTTGGGCCCACGTGGGAAACCGACCCTGACGAATGGTGGCGATGCCAGGAGGTGAACGTTCGTGGACCGATGCTGTGTTCGCACGCGGTGCTCGGAGGCATGGTGAAACGCAAGCGAGGACGCATCAGTAACATTGCCAGCGGAGCGGGAACGGCTCCCA
>JBAIYI010000488.1:0-1534 GCA_037915955.1 Terriglobales bacterium | reverse complement strand
AAATCGGTCACTGTAAACGGAAAAGCGTGGAAACAGTTCAAAGGTGATTGGGTGCAATTGCCGGGCGACATTGGTCGTGCTGAAGTGATCGCGAACTATTGATGCGAACACGTCCTGCAAAACTTCGCGCCACGATTGGCCTTAGCATCCTTGAGGTCCTTCTGATTTGTGGCGTGCTGGTCGTGCTGACCTTTTGGCTACTCGGACCTGTGCTGGCGCGGCGCTTCGCTCGCAGTTCTCGGGTAAACTGCGCTAACAACCTGAAGCAAACCGGGCTCGCATTCAAAACCTGGGTTTTAGACAACGGAGACAAGTTCCCGATGGAAGTTGCCTCCACTTCAGGGGGAACCCTGGGGGCGACCAACGCAGGCCAACTGTTTACACACTTCATGGTCATGTCCAACGAACTCAGTACCCCCAAGATCCTGGTGTGCCCGAATGATCAACGCCGGACGGCCGCTGCGAATTTCTGGCCGGCGCTCTCAGAGCATGTCTGAAAAGTAGGTGGCAGTTGCTGATTCATATTCGGAACCAAGTTGTGTGGTCCAAAAAAATTTTCGAAAAAATGAGCATTCGGTTTGACATTCGGCATCTGTTGGTTCGGTCCCTTTCTCGGCGCAGCCGCCGTTGGGGCGATGAAAATCGCTACTTACGAGACCGATCTGACCGATGCCCAATGGGAATTTCTCCAACCCATGCTGCCTAAACGAAAAAGGCTTGGCCGGCCCCTGACCGATCGCCGCCAGGTGATTGACGCCATCCTCTTTGTGCTTAAGGGCGGCATCCCATGGCGGTTGCTGCCTCGAAACTTTCCACCTTGGAAGACTGTTTACCACGTCTTCCGCGCCTGGAGCTTGGATCGCACTTGGGCCGCCCTCAATGACGCTCTGCGTGTCTGTCTGCGGACCGCCGAAGGCCGCAACGCCCAACCGAGCGCCGCGATCTTGGACAGTCAAAGCGTCAAGTCTGACGGGCACGGCGGCCCGGTCGGATATGACGCCGGCAAGAAAATCAAAGGGCGCAAGCGCCATCTCTTGGTGGACACGCTGGGCTTGCTGCTTGGAGCGGTCGTGACGCCGGCCAATTGTCCGGAGCGCGACGGAGCTCAGCAGGTGCTCCAACGCGTGGGCGGCTGGTTTACCCGCTGGCGCAAGCTCTGGGTGGACGGCGGCTATACTGGCGATGCCTTTGCCCACTGGGTGCGCGCCCGCTGGCCCAAACTGGCAGTCGAAGTAGTCAAACGCTCGGATGCCACCACCGGATTCGCCGTGCTGCCGCGCCGCTGGATCGTCGAACGCACGTTTGGCTGGCTCATGCGCCATCGCCGGCTCGTGCGTGACTACGAGCGCACAGAAGCCAGTGCCGAATCCTGGATTCATCTGGTGATGATTCGCCTTCAACTCCGTCGCCTCGCGTGATTTTGCTTCCTCAACTCTTTTTCAGACATGCTCTCAAGCAGCATCGGCATCATTTGGTCCTTTGTGATCATGCGGGCAAACGCCGCTGCAACATTCGAGTTCACTTCAAGAGCACC
>JBAIYI010000864.1:0-1783 GCA_037915955.1 Terriglobales bacterium | reverse complement strand
TGATGAAGATCCTGCTTTTTTTATCCGCGATATCGAACAGTTCAGCGCCGGAGCCGACGATGCCTTCATTGCTACCGACCATGAGATAGCCGCCGGGTTTGATCGCGTAATGGAAGATGGGAATCACGCGGCGCTGCAGCGCAGGACCCAGATAGATGAGCAGGTTGCGGCAGCTCACAATGTCCATTCGGGAAAAGGGCGGATCGCTGAAGACATTCTGGCGGGCGAAGATGCAGAGGTCGCGAATGGACTTGGAGATCTGATATCCCTCTTCCACCTTGTTGAAGAAGCGACGCAGACGGATGGACGAGACATCAGCGGCAATGCTCTCCTTGTAAATGCCGGCGCGCGCTTTCTGGATGGCGATTTCGCTCAGATCGGTGCCAAAGACCTGCAAAGAAACGTCAGAGCGGATTTGACTGGCATACTCGGCCATGCAGATGGCATGCGAGTAAGCCTCTTCCCCGGTGGAGCAGCCGGGTACCCAGACACGGACGGTGTGATTGGGGCCACGATTTTTGAAGATAGCGGGATAGGCGATCTGCTTCAGGGCATCGAACGAGTCAGGGTTGCGGAAAAAACTGGTGACGTTGATGAGGATGTCCTGGTAGAGCGCGTCCGCCTCGGCACGGTGCTCGCGCACATACTTCACATAGTCTTTGAGGTTCGCAATGCGTTTGAGCGCCATGCGGCGCAGAATGCGGCGGCGCACGGTGGCGGGCTTGTATTCAGAAAAATCAGTCCTCGCGGTCTGCCTGAGAATGCGGAAGAGCTGCGGGAGCTCTCCATCCCCTTCCGCGGGCAGTTCCTCAACTTCTGCATGGGGCGGCTGCGCGATATAAGGATGATTACGGAGATTGACCAATTCGGCGGCGATCCCTGCCGGCGGCAGGACAAAGTCAACGCAGCCGGTACTGACGGCGCTGGAGGGCATGCCATCATATTTGGCGGATTTGGAGTCCTGGGCAAAGGTAATGCCGCCTTCATTCTTGATGGCCGTGACTCCCAGGCTGCCGTCAGAGGCGGTGCCGGAGAGGATCACGCCGATGGCATTACCGCGATGAGCTTCCGCCAGGGAGCGAAAGAAGGTGTCCACCGGCAGATGATGCTCGCCGGTGCGGCGACGGACCAGATGCAGGACCGAATCCCGGACGGTCATTTCGCGGTTGGGAGGGAGGACGTAGAGATGGTTGGGCTTTACCTCCATGCCATTTTCGACCGTAAGAACCGGCATGCTGGTCTGGCGCGCCAGGAGTTCGGTCATGGCGCTTTCATGCGTGGGGTCGAGATGAGGAATAAAGACGAAAGCCATGCCGAGATTGGAAGGCAGGGCCGCGAGAAGGTGGGTCAGCGCTTCCAGCCCGCCGGCGGAGGCCCCGATGCCCACGATGGGAAAGCTGGCAGGGGCTGCGTTTTTTGCGGGCGCGGCAGCTTCCTTTCGAGCCGGGTCGCCCCTCCGGGGCCGCCCGGGCCTTTTTGCTGCTGACGGCTTTTTTTGCGCAGGCATGGCAGATACGCGTACGCACACAACCAGAGAGTTATGGCATGTTGCAAAGCCTTGCTTAGCAACATTATATGCCTCTGCCGGAGCTGCGCTGATGGTGAAACAGGAATGTGAGTTGCCCATGTAAGATGCGGACATTCCAGCAAGTATCGTGCGGCGAGCTGATAAAGGTGTAAACTGAGGGTACTTGCTCAACGCATGGTTCATGCGCATCCACGGGTGACAGACATTGAATTGGCGCGAACCCACAGCAAGTCTGAGGTGTCTCCATGAGCGCCA
>JBAIYI010000726.1:0-10123 GCA_037915955.1 Terriglobales bacterium | reverse complement strand
TGACGGCTGAGTTGAAAGACTGCCCGGAGTCGTCAGGACGCCAGTAGTCCATCCGCCACATTGTGGTATCCGCGATGGAGACTCTGCGCGGATCCGACATTTTATAGCCCTCCCGGTTCCGTGACATTGCCTGCAAAAAACGCGTGGCGACCTCTTCAGGTGTGAGCTTAGCCGGTGCTTCTTTCGTGTCATAAAGGAACGTGACGCGCGGGATGGGTGTTTTTCGGGGAGTATCCCAAAGTGCCAGGATTATGAACTCTCGACCATGAGGGTCTTGAGGAACCTTTTGGTTCGGGGCGGGCGCAAGGCCCTGGGGGAGAGTGTATGTGAGGCCAATATCCTCATTCCTGAAGGTTGATCCGTTCAGGCTGCTTCGCATCTGAGCCGCCCCAGCAGCAATCAGCACGACGCAGAACCAGCCTTTGAGCTTTCTCAGGAACCCCATGTGCCACCCCAATCGAACCTATTCAACAGCCCAACGATGGCCGATTGTAGCAGCCAGAATCAAATGAGATCGGTATTCTCATGGTGAACTCCCGATGAATCGTTTCTGCGCGTGGCTCATCCAACCACATGCGGTGAGGATAGCCAAAATCGGCTAATCTGAGGTAAAATAAGGCTTTACCGCGAAAGGTCCAGAGGCGAAATGAAGGCAGCGATTCATCCCAAGTATGAAGAAGTCCGCGTGCATTGTGCGTGCGGCAACACATTTACTACCCGGTCCACCCATAAGGGCGATATCAGCCTGGAAATCTGCTCGGCCTGCCATCCGTTCTTTACCGGCAAGCAGAAGCTGGTGGACACCGCCGGACGCGTGGAGCGCTTCCGCCGGAAATACGAGAAGGCCGTCAAGAAGCAGTAACGGCGACGAGAATTTGCGACGGCCTCTGCCTCGGGCGGAGGCCGTTGCTTTGTGGGCAATTAGCAAATAGCAGTTGGCAATTAGCCGGACTGCGCTGGCCTGAGATTTTTCTGGCCAATTGCTAAATTGCCAATTGCTAATTGCTGACATGCATAAATTCTGGGAAACTCCGCTCACCACCACCGACGTGCCGCAGGGCGCTCGGGTGCCGGAGTCCCTTCAGGTCGGCAATGTACAGATTGCCCCGGCCACGATCCTGGCGCCGATGGCTGGGGTGACGGATACGGTGTTCCGTCGTTTTATTCGCAATGCCAGCTTTGTACGGCCGCCGGCAGACGTGATGGCCACTTCGGACGAGCTAGCGGCTTCAGCTGGCCCCGAAAAATCTTCGTGTGGTCTGCTCATGACCGAGTTCACCTCCGCGGACGGCCTGTTCCGCACGCGCGAGAAGAAGCGCAAGCGCTATCTGCATTTTTATGCCGACGAGCATCCGATTTCGGCCCAGCTTTTCGGCAGCGATCCGTACACGCTTTCTGAGGCTGCACGCATTGTGGAAGATGCCGGCTTCGACATGGTGGACTTGAACCTGGGCTGCCCGGCCAAGCGTGTGGTCAAGTGCAACGGGGGATCGGGCTTGCTCAAAGACCTGCCCGTCATCCAGAAGATTTTTGAGACGGTGCGCGCGGCAGTGAAGATTCCGTTTACGGTAAAGTTCCGCCTGGGCTGGGACGATAAGAACATCGTGTGCGTGGAGCTGGCGCGCATGGCCCAGGAATGTGGGTTGAACGCTGTCGCATTGCATGCCCGCACGCGCGAACAGGGATACAGCGGCAACGCACGCTGGGAATGGATTGAAGCGGTAAAGCACGCCGTGACTATTCCAGTCATCGGCAATGGCGACATTCGTATGCCGGAAGACGCGGTAGCCATGATCGCGCAGACCGGCTGCGATGGCGTAATGATCGGACGGACCGCGGCTTCGAATCCGTGGATCTTCCGCCAGATCCGCCAGTATCTCGACACCGGCCGCTACGACCGGCCAACTGAGGCCGACCGTTACCAGATGATCCGCACGTACTTCCAGATGCTGGTGGAAGAAGAGATGCACGGCGCGGCGGGGAAGATGAAGCAGTTCGTCGCCTGGTTCACTCATGGAGTGCAGGGCGGCACCGCGCTGCGTAAGGCTGTGTATTCCGCCAGGGAAGGGCCGGATATTCTGGCCAGCGTGGACCGGTTCTTTGAAGAGCTGCTGAGCGGAAAAGCGCCGCAACCGGCAATGCCGGTCCTTATTGATCCCGAACCTGACCTTCTGGCGGCCTGCGGCGATTGAAAACTCTCGATTCGCTCAACGAGGCCCAGATTTCTACCACAAAGGACACGAAGGAACACAAAGGTTAGTGTGTTTCGGAAACTTGCCTCTTTGTGGTCCTTCGTGCCCTTCGTGCTTATTTGCTTTTGGTGAGTTTACTGAGTGTTCATCGGTGGCGAAGCCGGCTTTTCGCGGGCCGGCTCCGGCCACCTCCCCAGGTCTGCCGGAACCAGAACGCGTGTCTCGAAACACCTGCTACTATGTCGTATTTTGTTCGCCCAGTCAAGTATAATGAGGCAGGCTGCTGTAACATCTCAAGCAAGAGGACAAAATGGCAGAACCCACGTATGAGGAAATGAAGGCCCGGCTCGCGGAGCTGGAAAAGCAGGTATCGACCAAGAGAACCGGATCCATCGAGTTCCGGGTGAGCGAAAAAGGCGGCGTAAGCGTCTACGGACTGGGAAGGTTCCCCGTCACACTGTATTACGAGCAGTGGACACGGCTGCTGGACCAGGCCGACCAGCTCAAGTCATTCCTGGAAGAGAACAAGGAAAAGCTGAAGCTCAAAGAACCCAAATAGAATCTCACCACTGATTCGCACTGATTGCACTGATCAGAAAAAAGAGCCCGGCAAAATTTCGCCGGGCTCGTGAGTGTTGTGAGGAAGGAGAGTTTTACCGGGCGCTTACCTGTTTTGCCGCCAGTACAAAGTGGGCTCGCCGATTCTGTGACCAGCAGGAGTCGTTTTCGGCTGCAGTGCAGAAGGGCTTGTCCGTGCCCAGGCTGATCAACTTGATGCGGTCGGCGCTGATTCCGTTCTTTACCAGGGCGTCGCGCACGCGGGTGGCGCGGCTCTGGCCCAGCACCATGTTGTAGTCTTCCGAGCCGCGCTCGTCGCAGTGGCCTTCAATCAGCAGGCCCATGCTGGGATGAGCAGACAGGAACTGCGCGTCGGCCTGCACGATGGCGTCTTCATCGGAGCGAATGTCCGCGTTGTCATAGTTGAAAAAGACGTCTTTCACCGTCCGCCGGAACAGCTCCTCATCAGAAATCTCTTCCTTTTTCGCGATCGGGGCAGTCACGTTGAGGCGGGCGCTGGCCTCGGCCGAACCGCCATTGCCTTTGGCCATCAGGTGATAGGTGGTGGAATCTGAAGGCGTAACTTTCTTCGATCCCGATGCGGCGACTGTACCCACGCCATCAATCGTAACTGTGGATGCGTTCTGCGTGTTCCAGCTCAGTTCGGCGGTCTGGCCGCGCTGCACGTTCTCGGGGCTGACGGTGATTGAGGCCGTGGGCGCAGCAGGCGTTGCTACTACCGGAGCCTGAACAGGCTGTGCTGGTTTGACTGCGTGATGGCATCCGGCCACCAGAAAAACCAGCGCGACAAGAAATAGAGACGAAGCAATTGGCTTGTACATGAGATGAAATCCTCCAGAATCAAACGGGGCTTTTGCCGGCAAGAGAAATCGCCGGTATTGATGTTGCTGGGAAATATTGAAAGAAAGAGCTGCGTTAGCAGCGCAAAACGGCGGCACCAGGAGCGGAATTCGCGAGTGAACTCGGGCCGGCGTCGCGGGGGTTGAGCACATGCACGGCATGGAGCCGCACGCGCTTAAGGACAGCATGTCCAGCCAGCACAATGGCCAGCAACAGTACGACCGAGGCCTCTCTGGCGCGAAGATCCGTGGTTGGGCCGTGGGTCGCCTGGAACGGTCCCTGAAGCAGAGGGAAAAAGAACAGCAGCAGGACGCATACGGCGGCGCAGAATCCTACCCACCGCAAAATCAGAGTTGCTGCTGACATAGGCAGAGTATGAGCCAGAGTCACTGTATCGTCAAGCGATAGAAAACCTGAAATCGGGACATGAACTCGTGCGGCAAACACCGAAAGGGAAAGAGCGCGGCAATGGGCGATTCCCCCTAAGTTGCTGTAGGTAAGGAAATTACATAAGTAACGCAAATCTCTGCGAGCAAACCGTTCTACAATGCAGCACAACTTAACGCCAACTTGGTCTAAATGGAATACTTGTTCCTTCTTCTCGTCGGCTGGGTTGTGGTTTGTCTTCCCGCCCTTTTTTACGCCAGCATCGTGGATGGCCGTCGCCGTCGCGATGCCAACGAATTCACCCAGCGGATCGCGACGCTAACACGGCAACTCGAATCGCTGGAGCGGCATCTCGCGAGCCCGGCACACGTGCCAGCCATTCAGCCGGGTCAGCAGCCTGTAACTGCGGCGCCGCAACAAGTCAGCCCTTCGCCGGTTCCGGTTCCGGTTGCGCCGCAGCCGCGACCTGCAGTACCGGCAGTTCCGCCTGTTATAGAGATTAGCGAGAAGCAGGCCCCGGCCGAAGCCGTTCCGGCTCTGCCCGCGCAGAAGCCTGCGACACCTGCGGAAAAGCCGCCGTCCGCAGAGAAGCCCTTGCCGCCAATTCAGCCCACCGCCAAGGAACCCGTAACAGCTCCCTTAGCACCAAAACCTGTAATGCCCGAGCCCAGGATCGTGCCGGCTCCGGAAAAACCGGCTGCCCCGATACGGACCGATTCTTTCCCAAAGCCCGCAGTGCCGCCCATTCCCGCAGACGCTGCGGCGCGCGTGCAAGCACCGCCACCGCCGGCAGCACCTGCTCCGGCGCGGCCGGCTGCGCCTGCATCTCTCGGCTCTGCGAACGTTCCGCCGCCAGTAGCGCCGCCAAGCGTTGCACAGGTCTCGCGGCCTGCGGCAGCGAGATTCACATCGCCTGAGCTGAAGCGGCGGTCGTTCTCCATTGAAGAGACGCTGGGCGCCAATTGGCTGCCGCGCGTCGGCATCACGTTCATCGTGCTTGGCGCTGCATGGTTCGTCGGAGCCCAGTGGAGTAACTTCGCGCCGTGGCTGCGGCTGCTCATTGTTTATGCTTCAGGCTTCGGCGCAGGTCTGGGATTCCTTGCGGGCGGAGTATTCCTGGAAAAGAAAGAGCAGCAGCGTATTCTCGGCCGCTGCCTGATCGGCGGAGGGTGGGCCATCACCACGCTGATGACCTACGTGCTCAGCCATGGCCCGTTCGCAGTACTGAGTTCGCAACGATTGGATCTTGTCCTGCTATTGGCAGTGATCGGCATGATGGTCTGGCATACGCTGCGCTACAACTCGCAGCTGGTGACCGGCGCTGCGTTTCTTCTGGGCTTCACGGCGATTGCGCTCAATCCTGATCCGCCCTTCAATCTAATCGCCGGGGCGCTGCTTATCTCCGGCATGATCGTGATTGTGCTGCGGCGGCAATGGTACGAACTGGAAGTGTTCGGCATCCTGGCGGCTTACCTCAATCACTTCTACTGGCTCTTTTCAGACGTATTTACGAAATACCAGATAGGACGGCCCTTCCCCCAATACGGCAGCAGCCTGGCTCTGCTGGTTACTTATTGGGCCGTTTTCCGGGCATCGTACCTGCTGCGCAAAATCAGCGGCGCGAACCAGGAACGAGTTTCCACAATCGCCGGATTGCTGAACCCGCTGCTGTTCATGGGCCTGGTGAAGAGCCAGTCTTTCCACCCGGAGTGGACGTTTGCAGCGCTGCTCTCGATGGGAGCAGCTGAATTTATCCTTGGGCAGCTTCCAGCGGCGAGGCGGCGCATTCAGCCGTTTTATGTTCTCTCCAGCTTCGGCGCGCTGCTGATGGTGGCAGCCTTCCCGGTCAAATACTCGGGCGACGCGTTGGAGCTGATCTGGCTCACCGGCGCGGAAGCATTTCTGATCGCGGGGATTCTCACCCGAGAGAGGCTGTTCCGGGGTTTCGGCCTGATCATCTCCTCGTTGGTCGCCATGTACGCCATGCCGGTGCGGGTACTGCCGCTGACTGACCTTATTTCCAGCGGCCGGCCGCATCACGATGCGCAACTGGGGCTGGTGCTGGGGATTATCGCTCTAGTGCTGTATGTAGATGCACATGTGGCGGGCCGAGTTTGGAAGCAGTTGTTTGCCAGCTCGCCGGAAGCGGAGGTGCTCACCGGGCTTTCATTCGCCGCAGCCCTGTTCTGCGTGTTCGCGGCGTTTGCGACCTTCACCGACAACGTGGTGGCTATTGTCCTGGCGGTTTTCCTCACTGCCCTGAGTTGGGCGGGCAGGCGCTTTTCGATCCCTGCGCTTATTTTTGAAACGCATGGCATAGCGGCGGTGGCTTTCGTGCAGGTCATTGCTGCCGGGATGCACGCCGACGCCAGATGGAGCGGCATTCCACAGCGTGTGGTGATGTTCGGCGTGGTTGCCGGATGCCTCTACCTCAGTTCGAGATTTGTGCGATTTGCGCAAACCCAGAATGGATATGCGTTTGCTTACGCATACGCGGCCGCAGCATCGTCACTTGTGAGCGTCTTGATCTGGCAACAGGCACCGGCATGGTCGGTAATCGTGCTGTGGATTCTGTTCGGACTCGTCCTGGCCTGCGCAGGACAATATTTCAAGCGCATAGATTTCAAGTGGCAGGCACTGGCGCTAGTACTGGTGGGTGTGGCGCGAGCCTTTGCAGTTAACTTTTCTCTTACCGCCACGACTCACCATGTAAGCTACCGTCTGATTTCTGTGGGGCTGGCCGCTGCGGGCGCGTATCTGCTGGGACGCTGGTCGCCCATGGCTACGCTGCGTCCCATCTACTCGGTTTCAGGCACCTTGCTTCTGACGTGGCTTGGCTTCCTGGAGCCGCCGCAGCCCTGGAGCCCGGTCGCATGGATAAGTCTTGCCCTCCTGCTCGGCTTCGCCGCCCGGCGGTGGAACGACAAGGCGCTGGAGTGGCAGACGCATTTTCTCTCAGTACTTGCAGTTGGCTGGACCTTCGCCAACAACTTTGGCCCGCAATACAGGGCCACTCATGCGCAGTTGATCTCGGTCGCGATTGTGTGCGGCGCTGTCTACGCGCTTTCGTGGATCAAAAACACCAGAGCGATCGCCAGCCTCTCCTACGCCTATGCCGCTGCCGCATCGTCACTGGCCGCTGTCCTCATCTGGCAGCAGGCTCCGTCATGGTCAGTGATTGTTCTGTGGGTCCTGTTTGGGCTGGTACTGGTGGCTGTTGCTGAATTCTTCCACCGCGCGGATTTCAAGTGGCAGGCGCTCGCGCTGGTGATTGCCAGCGCGGTAAGGGCATTCATCGTCAATTTCGAGCTCACGGCCACCACGCATCATGTGAGCTACAGGCTGATTTCGATATGCGTGACCGCCGCTGGCATTTATCTGCTGGGGCGGTGGTCTCCCATGGCTGCCGTGCGTCCGATTTATTCTCTGGCCGGTACGCTGCTGCTGAGCTGGCTGGCCTATGTTGAGGCTCCGCAACCCTGGACACCAGTCGCGTGGATCGGCCTGGCGCTGCTGCTGGGAGTGGCCGCGCGTCTGTTGGAAGACAAAGCTCTGCTCTGGCAGACGCATCTGCTGTCACTTCTGGCAGCGGTATGGACGTTCGTCTTCAGCTTCGGTGAACAGTATCGCGGAACGCGTGTGCAGCTTATCTCCGTAGCGATCACCACGGTCTCACTCTATGCACTCACGTGGATCACGAACATCGCTGCAATCGTCGACGACGAACGCATCTGCCAGTGTTATTCCTGGGGAGGATCACTGCTAGTGAGCTGGCTGGCCTGGTACCAGCTTGATCCTGTGTTCGTTTCCATGGCGTGGTGCCTGCTGGGCTTCATGCTATTTGAGGCACCCGATACAAAATGGTTCAGCCCGCTTTCCAGGACGAATATGCGGGCGCAGGCCTATGTGGCGCTGGTCTCAAGCTTTGCGCATGTTTTTTATTCCAACTTCAACACACCCGTGATGGGCAACCTGCTGCAAGTACTGAGTGACGTGCGCGTACTCGCCATCCTGCCCCTGCCGCCGGTGTTCTACTGGGTCTACTGGCGGCTGCATTCTGAAGAGCAGCGAGGCGGCGAGATCAAAGCGGCTGCAGGGGCGGCATCGGTATGAAGCTAACCACGAAAATGATCGGCTACGGACTGGCGTGCCTGGGCACGGCGACCATCGCCTCACTGGTGCGGTTTGAGGCGGCGCCGGAGTATGTGGCCGCCGGATATTCGGCCATTATTCTTGCCTTGCTGGCAACAGCATGGCGTACTCGCCATGAGATTTTCACTTATCAGGCGCTGGTGATGCTCGGAGTGGCGGCGTTCCGGATCGGGCTCTACAACTTCTATTCCATGGATAAACCGCTGGCCTCAGCCTGGACGAGTTCGCTCTGGGCGATCGGGCTGCTTGCAGCGACGGTTCCGTTTGGGTTCCTGCTGAGGCAGAAAGCCGCTCCGTCTCATGGCGAACCTTGGTTCCTGACGCTTTCACAGCACATGGAGCAACCTCTCTTTTTTGTGCCTGTGGTGCTCATGGCGATTCTCCTGCTGCTGAAGACGCCGGACATGGTCACGCTGGCGTGGGGTGCCGAAGGCGTTCTGGTGTTTCTGCTGGCGCTGATGGCAAAGGAGCGCAGCTTCCGGCTCACCGGGCTGGGGCTGATCATGATGTGCGTAGGCAAAGTGGTTGTGTGGGACGTGTGGCACTATGCCGATGCCCGGGCCCGATACCTGACGTTGATGGGGATCGGCGCGATTCTCCTGGTGGTCTCATTCCTTTATGGCCGGTATCGTGAGGCATTCCGCGAACTGCTATGAAGCGCCTGATCGCATTCATTCTTCTTTTGTCCGCATGTAGCGCAATCTTCTATTTCGGCCGGCGGCAGAAGCCTGATACCCACGTTGGAGCGCAGGGCATCCTCAATACCATCGCCGACACGCAGCGCGAGATCAGCCGTATCCCGGCACAGATCACGCGGCTTTCTGATGAAGAAGAGATCCGCATCGGCGACAGCATGGCCGCCTCGTATCTGTCACACTGGCATGCCACGACCGAAGCGGATACGGCAATGCAGAATTATGTGACCACGGTCGGTATCATTGTCTCCGGGCGAGCGCGTCGCCATCTGCCTTACCAATTCCACTACATCGCTGACGCCGGATTCGTGAATGCATTCGCGCTTCCAGGCGGACACGTTTTCATCGGGCAGGGATTGATCAAGCTGATGAAGTCAGAAGACGAGCTGGCCAGCGTGCTGGGACATGAAGTTGAGCACGTGGACAACTATCACTGCGCTGAGCGAGTGCAGGTGGAGGCCCGGCTGCGGCATATCCCACTGGGCGGACTGGTTGCGCTGCCAATCGAATTATTCCAAGCCGGCTACAGCAAGGAGCAAGAGCTTGAGGCCGACCGCGACGGCACCACGCTGGCAGTGATGGCGGGGTACTCGGCTGACGGCGCAATTCACCTGTTTCAGACTTTTGGGAAGCTGCATAAGGCTTATGTACTCAAGGCAAGCAACCCGGATGAAGAGCTCTCCAAGGTGGCAATCCAGGGAATCGTGGAGTATTTCCGGTCACATCCCCTGCCGGAAGAACGCGAAGCACAGATCAAGAACATGGTACGGCGGGCTCGCTGGCCGGAGCGCGCGGAGCGGCCTCTGAAGGTGACGTTACAAGAGCACGCCTGACCTGAGGCACACCTGATCTGTGTTACTCTGCCGCCCGCCAGCTTCAGTTATAGAAATCTGAGGCTGCCAACTCAGTTGGCCGGCTTCACCCCAATCGCGCGGTCCAGGTCGGCGACCTGGTAAACCACACCGTCCTTCACGACGGTCTGCACGCGCTTGATGTCATTGATGTGCGTGGCCGGATCACCCGGAACCAGGATTACATCCGCCATTTTGCCGGGCGCGATGCTGCCGACCTGCGCCTCGCGCCTCATGATGCGGGCGGCACCGAGCGTGGCCAGCTGAAGGACTTTCGAGGTCGGGATGCCAGCCTGAGCATACAGTTCAAGTTCACGGTGCAAGGAGAACCCCGCCAGGTTGTCAGTTCCTGCAACAATGGGAATGCCGGAATCGTAAAAGAGCCTGACCATCTTAAGGAATTGGTTGAAGGAGTCGCGGTACTTCT
>JBAIYI010000467.1:0-2201 GCA_037915955.1 Terriglobales bacterium | reverse complement strand
GAAGATATCGATCTTGCGACGGTGAATGGCCAGCTCACGAACACAGTTCTGCCTCGCGACGAATGGACGGTTCCGTTGAAGAGCTTCTCCGGCGTGTTTGCTCCTGGCAACTTCAATCAGTTCAATGGTTCCAATCAGTTCAATTACGCCGCCAAACACAATCCGCAGCTTTTTTTCACGGACACGAACGGCGGCAACGACCCGAGCACCGGAAACCCGCTGCGCTTCCAGTACGCTCCGCTGCAGCAGCTCTTTACTGATCTCCAGAACAACACGGTTGCTGATTACAACTTCATCACCCCGAACCAGTTCAATGACATGCACACTGGCCTCACCGGCGGCTACAAAGGCCTGACCGGCGATCCGGCGAAGATCCTGCAGGGCGATGATTTCCTGCGTCAGATCATTCCGGTGATCATGTCGTCCAAAGCCTACAAAGAAAATGGTGTGATCTTCATCTGGTGGGATGAGTCGGAGCAGGATGGAGTCCCCGGAGACAACCCGGATGATTTCGGTCACACAGTGCCGGAGATCGTAATCTCGAAGCAGGCGCACAAAAACGTGAATGGCCTTCCCTACGCCAGCCCAGTTAACTTCACCCACTCTTCTGATCTGCGCACACTGCAGGAGATCTTCCGTGTTGGTCCATTCCTCCGCGATGCGGCCAATGCGATTGACCTCTCTGATCTCTTTCAGGAAGGCGCGATTCCGAAGGCGGATCTTGATCGCGCCCACGACTAACGTTCTCTCGATGAATGCAAAAGGCGCAGAGAGGCGGTTTGCTCTCTGCGTCTTTTCACTTGTTTTGCCGTTAGTTGTTGTTGCTGGCTACTTCCTTCTCGCGCGCAGTGCTGAGCGCGTGCGAAGATACCAGAAACTGTCCCTGCGCCGAATCCAACTGCTCCAGCCTTACAGCCGCAGGCCGGTCGGGCAGGTATTCAACCTGTACCCGGAAAAAGTATGCTTTGCCTGGTTCAAAGCTGACCGTGAGTGCGGAGCCGAGCCGGGAATATCTCTTGAAGCCAGATTGCCAATCAGCACAGAGATGATGCTCACCGGGCTGCGCGGCGAAGGAGAAGTAGGACCTGCCATGATTTGCGCCCACCCACTTGCCGTCGAGCCCGACTCGCGTCGTCACGGAAGCGAGCTGGAAGACTTTGTCGTCGCGTTTTTCGTCCTCAAAGACGTAGATCAGCGCTTTGTCTGACGGAGCATCCGCCATTGGATGCTGCCTCTTGCCTGTTTTCACGTTGAACTGAGTTTCCACAGGGCCGCAGCCGGCAGCTTCGCGAGCCGCGGCTTTGTGGTCTTGGGCCATGAGCACTGAGGGCAGGCAGAACAACAGAAGCCACATTAACTTCCGCATAAACCCTTTCCCGGCATTTTACGCCGACCACGAACAATCCTCTGCATCAAGTCTGCTCCTCGAAAGCATGCAACTGGCAGTTAAATTTTGTAAGTTCCGGAAAGTGGTTGAATCTGCACCCGGGCCGGCTTTTTAGTAAGATTTTTATTATGAAAAGTGCCTGGATGTCCCGCCCGCTTTCTGAAGCCGACCCGGAAATTGCCCGAGCCATCAGCAATGAAGTGCAGCGCCAGCATGAAGGCCTGGAGCTTATCGCTTCAGAGAACTTTGTGAGCGAAGCAGTGCTGCAGGCGGCCGGTTCGGTTTTTACCAACAAGTACGCGGAAGGATACCCGGGCAAGCGCTACTACGGAGGCTGTGAATTTGCTGACGTGGTGGAGAATCTGGCCCGCGATCGCGCAAAACAGCTTTTCGGCGCGGAACACGCCAACGTGCAGCCGCATTCGGGCTCGCAGGCCAATATGGCTGCGTACATGTCTGTGCTGCAGCCGGGAGATGCGATTCTCGGTTTGAACCTGGCGCATGGCGGCCATCTCACGCACGGCCATCCTCTGAACTTTTCCGGGAAGATGTACAAGATCATCCCTTATGGCGTGCGCAAAGATACTGAAACGATTGATTACGACGAACTGGAACAGATCGCAACGCGAGAACGCCCCAAGCTGATCGTTGGTGGAGGCAGCGCCTATTCGCGCGTGATCGACTTTGCCCGCATGCGCCAGATTGCCGACAAAGTCGGCGCGCTGCTGATGGTGGATATGGCCCACTTCGCCGGGTTGGTTGCCGGCGGCGCGCATCCTTCGCCCGTGCCGCATTGTCACATCGTAACCACGAC
>JBAIYI010000400.1:0-1637 GCA_037915955.1 Terriglobales bacterium | reverse complement strand
AGGAAGTACTCGCTATCATGTGGAAGCCAACGAATCAGCCGACACCCAATCCGACGACGCCCGATCAGCCCAAGAGCACGGCGCCCGCCTTCACGCCCGCAGCCCCGGCGTCCGAACCGTCCCCGGTGACCGCGCCGCGTAACGCCATGCTCAACACCAACGAGCAGGCCACGATCGGCAAGTCGCTTGTCATCAAGGGTGAAGTTACCGGCTCTGAGTCGCTTTACATCGACGGGCGCGTGGAAGGCACCATCAACCTGCCAGGGAATCGCGTGACCATCGGCCGCAACGGACAGGTCACCGCCAACGTGAACGCGAAGGAAGTCGTGGTTCTGGGCAAGGTAAAAGGCAACCTGACCGCCAGCGACCGGGTGGACATTCGCAACGAAGGTTCCTTGAGTGGCGATGTTCAGTGCCAGAGAATCAGCATCGAGGACGGAGCCTACTTTAAGGGCTCAATCGACATCCGCAAGCCGGGACAGCAGGAAAAGATGAACGGCGCAGCCAAGGCCGAAGAAGCCAAGATGGCGCAAGCCAGCGCGTAGTGTTTTATTCTGCCGGACGCCTTCCTCGCGAAGGCGTCCGGGTTTACTTCAACGCAGTCATCAAGATCAGTAAGAAGTAGAAGTTCCCATGGTTAACCGACTCCTCCAGCTCCTTTCGATTCGCTGTTCGCATAAGAAAATCTCGCAGCCGTTTGCGGCATCGTCGCCTGTTCCGATCCGGCGCGCGGTGAACTCAGACTGGGATTCGCCGGTAGCCACTCAGGCAGTTGCGCGGCACTATGTGGTTTGCCTGGACTGTGGCCGCAAATTCGAGTATGACTGGGCTAACATGCGGGTTGTTGGCAAGTAGCCAGCATTCTTAGATAGCGGCATAACCCCCGAAGCCGCGAGTCCTCTCCGCTCAACAGGGAAGCTGTTCCCGCCTTGTTGACCGGAGACGATTCGCGGCTTACTCACTTCAGCCGCAAACGGCCTGACGCTTGCAGACCTTCCTTTTTTGCCCTCACCCGCCTACGTGACAAATCTCACAGCCAGCTTGCAACCCGACCCATACACTTTTGGCATCGGAGAAGAATTATGCGAGTGAGCTCTGCTGAACGGATTGTTTACACGCTGCCGGCCCTGGTCGCCGCCCCCTGCGCGTGCGACGTCTGCGTTGAGCCAACGCACCGTGTAGTCGGCGTTTTTTCCGATGGCAACCTGCGCGAGGTATCCTTCTGCTACTACCACTACCATCAGATTGCCGAAGAATACCCGGCGATCAGTGACATGGAAGAAGTGCCCACCGGCACCGCCTGAGCGCTATTTGCCGCATCCTTCTAAGGAATCCGGTTCCTTACAGTGCTCTTCCTTCTTTGCGGCCTCTTCAACTTTCTTCTTGCGTACCTGCATGGCCAAATCCGTCCATTCATCAGCTTTTTTCACGTCTGCTATGCTTGCTGCCGGATCGCCGCATTGGATGCCGGATCTTTCCCGGTAAAGCAGGTTCATGTACGCCATTGCATCGTCATAATTCTCGCGCAGTTCTATGGCCCGAGTGAGCATGGCGATTCCATCTTCCACCAGTGGCAGGTTGCGCGCTTTTAACTGCCAGCAGGAGGGGTCCCGAACCAGGGAATCCGCGGCCTTCTT
>JBAIYI010000279.1:0-12248 GCA_037915955.1 Terriglobales bacterium | reverse complement strand
GGCCGTAATCAAGACGTTCCGCCGCGCGTGGTGGGAGCGGCTGATGCTCCATTCTCACGCGCTTCTCTGCGTTGGCTTACTTACCACCGGCAGTGCGATGTGGCTGTTTCGCGACCGCTTTGGCTATACGGCAGCCGTGGTCGGTTTCCCGCTGCTTTCCCTTGGGCTGGCGATGATTGTGGGTTCAGCCACAACCGCAAATGGGCTGCTCGGCAGATTTCGCGGGTTCGGCTGGCTTGCTGCCCTGGCATACAGCCTCTATCTCACGCATAAAGAGATCGTCCATCTGGACTTCGAATACCTGCCCTCGCTCACCCAAAAGGGTGGCTGGCTCGCGCCGGTGACCTACTTTGTGACAAGCTTCGCCGCGGCGGCCGTGCTTTACCTTTGCATTGAGAGGCCGTTCCTGAATTGGCGGGAGAGGCTGACTGCCCGCAGCGAGGCGGTGAAACAGACCGCCTTGGTCGAAGCCGGATAGGCATCTTGCCGTAAATGGCTATGTTGCTGTAAAATCAAGCTTTAAATCACACAAAGCTCTGAAGCTCTTTTACCCCTTCCGAGTCAATCAAGAAAGCTGGAGTTTTCTGCCATGGCACAAGTTTGCGAAATCTGCGGCAAAGGCCCGCAATTTGGAAACAAGGTGAGCCACGCTCACAACGTAAGCCGCAGGCGCTGGAATGTGAACCTGCGTCCCGTGCATGCGGTGGTGAAGGGCGCCAATAAGCGCATTCGCGTCTGCACCAACTGCATCAAGTCCGGCAAAGTCACCAAAGCGTCCTAAAAGAGATTGCTATTTAAGCGAAGCGGCCTCCTTTGGGGAGGCCGCGTTTGTTTCCCGCGTCAGTTTCTCTCGCTGATTTCTAAAACTTCAGAACAATTCCTCCGCCCGCCACAATGTGCTGCAGGTGTCCGGCGGTAAAGTTCGATAATTCGGCGATGTTTGGCCGCCCTGAGATGAAGTCCCGTGCCTCTACCCGGAAGCCCAGGTGCGGAAGCCTGGTTTTGAAGTCCAGCCCGCCCCCGATCTGCGTGGCCCACGTGGCCTCACCGGTGGTGCCGGAAAAATAACCAAGTCCGGCGCCTCCAGAGACGAATGGTGAAATACTTCCTCGCGGGAGAAACTTCACCTGTAAAGATGGGGTGAAGAAAAGGGTGGAGAAATTATTTTGAGCAGCGAGCGCTGGAGCCGAACGCGACGGCGATGCAAATATCGGCAGCTCCAGCCCGAGTGAAGCGGCATGGAAGTTTATCAGCCGATGCGTGAAGCTTCCTCCCACCGTGAATCCGGGATCGATGTTCACATTACCGCTGGCCGGACAGATCAAAAGTGCTTCACACGTTGGTATTCCTTCACTGGCAGGAGAAAAGGCGGCTCCGAATGTCACCGCGAGGTCGTTGGACTGTGCCATTCCCAGTCCAGAGAGTAAGAGGAAAGTGAAAGCGACAACCACAACGTTCCTGGTGCGCAAAACAGCCTCCTTCAGAGCAGAGCGATCACATCAATCTCCACGGACACATCTTTCGGCAGGCGTGCTACTTCCACGGTAGAACGCGCCGGCGGAGCTCCTTTGCAGAATTTCGCATAGACCTCATTCATCTGCGCGAATTCTCCCATATTCTTGAGAAACACGGTGGTCTTCACGACTTTCTCCCAACTGCTGCCCGCGCTCTGAAGGATGGCGGCCAGATTCGTGAGCACACGTTCGGTTTGCTGCTGAATTCCGCCTTCAATCAGGTTGCCTGTTGCGGGATCAATGGGAATCTGTCCCGAGATAAAAAGAAAGCCGTTGGCCTTGATGGCCTGCGAGTAAGGGCCGATCGCCTGCGGGGCGTGGTTGGTTGAGACTGCTTCGCGGGTGAAGCTCATAATGCCTCCGTGATGAAGAGAAGAATGCGACCGGAAAGGATAGCAGAGAGATGTACTGCGAAGCGTGGCCTGGTGAAAGCTAGATCTTGTTGAGGCGCTGGACGTCGTGAATACCCGGGATTTTGCGCATTCCGGAGATGACGCGTTCCAGATGTTTTACGTCCTCGATATCAATCACTATATCGATGGTGGCCTGGCTGTTGGCAGTTCGGGCTTCAATGTTGCGAATATTTGTATTGTCGTCACTGATCACGGCGGTAAGTTGCTTGAGCATTCCGGCGCGGTCGTCACAAAAAACCGTGAGCTTCACAGGGTAAGTGCTCTTGCCGTCCTGTCGGCTTATCATCGCCGGACGAGACCATTCCACGGCAATGCGGCGATCGGCCTCATACATGAGGTTGTTGACGTTCGGACAGCTCACTGCGTGTACGGCCACGCCCTTGCCGCGGGTAACGTAGCCGACGATTGCCTCGCCACGAATGGGATTACAACATCGCGCCCGATAGACCATCAGGTCGTTGTAGCCCTTTACTTTGATCGCGCCGCCATCGGCACTCTGGCCGAAAACGCGCCGAATGACCGTTCCCAGCGTGTGGTTCTTGGGGGCTTCTTCCGTCGGCGGTTCATCGGACAGTCCCGGTGAAAGCTTGGCCAGAATCTGCCGCGCCGAGAACTTGCCATAGCCGATTCCCGCCATCAGGTCCTGGCCAGAGCCAAGACCATAGTCTTTCGCGATTTTGTCCAGCTCTTTGTCTTCGAAGTCTTTCAGCGCCAGCCGGTATTTGCGCGCCTGCTTCTCCATCAGCTTGCGGCCGATTTCGATTGCGCGCTCGCGCTGGTGGATATTGAGCCAGTGGCGAATCTTATTTCGCGCGCGTGTGGATTTTGCGAAGCCAAGCCAGTCGCGGCTGGGGTTGTGCCCCGGCTGAGTCATGATTTCCACTACATCACCGTTGCGCAGCTTGTTGCGTAACGGCACGATGCGGCCATTCACCTTGGCGCCCACGCAGGTGTGGCCAACTTCGGTATGAATTGCATAGGCGAAGTCGATGGCGCTGGCGTCGCGGGGCAGGACCACGACTTTGCCTTTGGGAGTGAAGGTGTAAACCTCTTCCGGGTAGAGATCGACTTTGAGGGTCGAGAGAAATTCGCTGGGATCTTTTACGTCCTGCTGCCACTCCACCATCTGGCGCAGCCATGAGAGGCGTTGCTCGTCGCGCGCGCTGACGGGAGAGCCATCCTTATATTTCCAGTGCGCGGCGATTCCTTCTTCCGCCATCTTGTGCATTTCCTCCGTGCGGATCTGCACTTCAAACTGATGGCCGTCTTCTGTGATCACCGTGGTATGCAGCGACTGGTAAAAGTTGGGCCGCGGCATCGCGATGAAATCTTTTATTCGTCCCGGAACGGGGCGCCACATCTGGTGAATCGCGCCGAGCGCGGTGTAGCAGTCTTTGACCGACTTGGTAATGATGCGGACCGCCAGCAGATCGTAAACCTGATCAACGGTGATGCGCTGGCGAAGGAGTTTCTGGTGGATGCTGTAGAGCCGCTTGATGCGGCTATCCACGCGTGCCTCCACGCCGTTTTCCTTGAGGCGTTTCTGCAGGACCCTGACCATGTCAGCCAGGAACTTCTCGCCGGCCTTGCGGCGTGATTCCACCGCCTCATGCACCTGCTCATAGCCGATCGGGTCAACGTAACGGAATGAGAGATCCTCGAGTTCGCCGCGCACTTTGCCCATGCCGAGCCGGTGCGCCAGCGGAGCGTAAATCTCCAGCGTTTCGCGGGCAATCTTCTGGCGGCGATCTTCCGGCAGGTGCTCGAGCGTCCGCATGTTGTGGAGCCGGTCGGCCAGCTTGATCAGCACTACGCGGATGTCGTCAACCATGGCCAGCACCATTTTGCGTACGTTTTCTGCCTGGCGTTCCTCGCGGCTGGCAAAATCGATTTTGTCGATCTTGGTCACGCCCTCCACAATGTGGGCTACCTGGTCACTGAATTCGCGGCGGATGTCATCGTGGGTAACATCGGTGTCTTCTATGGCGTCGTGGAGAAGCCCGGCTGCGATTGCAGTGGAATCGAGCTTGAGATCGGTGAGGACCAGGGCAACTTCGAGCGGATGAATGAGATACGGCTCGCCGGAGGCGCGCATCTGCCCGTCGTGGTGGCGGAGGGAAAAGTCGTAGGCCTTGCGGATGATTTCCAGATCATCGCTGGGGCGGTTTTCGGCGACTTTGGTCAGCAACTGCTGAAATTTCGCATTCAGCAGCTTCTGTGACGCGGGCTGCGGGTGAGTCGCCATATTCGATTATAGCTTGGAATCTGGGTAGCTTAGGACGCGTGACGACGACGCGATGGGGCTAGTTCGGCCGGCCGGGACGTGAGCCGCCCGTGTGTTTTCCGCTGCTCAGATCGAGTTCGAAGGGGACTTCCTTGTCACGGAGTGCGTCCCAGCCAAAGCCGCGGAGCTTCTGTCCGGAGATCTCGTCGACCCGGATGCCCTCCCACGAGAGCGGCTGCGTATTCCATGCGAGCCCGGCAGCGCCAACGGCCGATATTGTGGTGAAGCCGACGAACAAGAGCAACTTTTGTGTTTGCAGAACGCGCAGATCAACCACCGGGCTCTGTTCCAGACGAATCCATTGCGTGGGATCAAATGCCTTAACGATGTAGCCGTATCCGCCGGCTACGACGCAGAGCGAATCCGGATCGGGGCAGGTAGCAATGGAATGCACCACCTGTTCTGAATCAAAGCCGAGTGCGAAAAATCCATTCCAGGCTGGGCCGGAACGCGGTGCGACTCGAATATAAACGCCAGCGCGATCCCCCTCTTCCATCTCAGCCGGATAGTGATACAGCTTTTCCAATGGGTGAGGCAGCGGTGCGCCTTCCAGCACTCGAGCTTCATAGTTCCGGGGGAAAGTGAAATCAAAGCGGAGATGCGGGATCATTTAGGCTGCTCTAGAGCTCCTGCAAACTCGGTGACGCGCTCGCGCACGCTTTTCACGTGCGCGGAGAGCGGCAGGCGGCTGCCATTTTCAATCAGCGGAATGAGTCGGTCAAAATCGGGCCCTGAATGCGCACCAATCATTGCTATCCGCACCGGGTGAAACAGGTCCTTTCCTTTTACGCCCAAAGCAGTCTTGATTTCGTTCATCACGGCCTTGAAGCGCTCCGGCGTCAGGAGCGAATCGGCAGCCGTACGGCGAGCAAAGTCTGCAATCACTTCGGCGGCTTTGGAATTCGTGAACGCAGTGGCGTTCTCTTCGTTGGCCAGCGCTGCTGCAGGATCATGCCGAAAGATGATGCCAGCGCGCTCGGGCAACTCGTCGAGCTTATCGACATAGGGCGCGAGCAGATCCACCAACTGGCGGGCCCAGGCCTGCGTAGCGGCATCCATTTTCGCTGGGAGCAATCCTGCCTGCTGCAGGAACCCACAGCCAAGCTCGTGGAGCCGCTCCGGCGGACACTGCTTGATGTAGTGCCGGTTGAGCCAGTACAGCTTGGTCATGTCGAATACTGCCGGCGATGGCGTGACGCGCTCCAGCGAAAACTCTTTGATCAACTCTTCTTTCGGGAAGATCTCGCGATCGCCCCCGGTGGGCGCCCAGCCGAGCAACGCAAGGTAATTCATCAGCGCTTCCGGCAGCACACCCATTTCACGGAAGTTCGCCACCGACGTAGCTCCATGACGCTTGGAAAGCCGCTGACCATCGGGCCCAAGAATGGTGGAAAGGTGGGCAAACTCAGGCGTAGGCAGACCGAGCGCTTCATACACCGCGACCTGTTTCGGCGTGTTCGAGATGTGGTCGTCGCCGCGAATCACGTGCGTGATCTGCATGTCTGCGTCGTCGATCACCACGACGTAGTTGTAAATCGGCATGCCATTGGAACGCACGATAATCTGATCACCGACAATGTCCGGCGCAAACTCCACATTGCCTCGCACAATGTCATGGAAACGAATGGGGTGGTCTGGCATTTTGATACGTATTGCGGCCTGCTCGCCCGCCGTACGACGCTGCTGCACTGCCGCAGGATCCAGGCGACGGCATTTCCCGGAATAGACCGGCTGTCGCTGCTCTGCCATCGCCTGCTCGCGCTCTTTTTCCAGCTCCTCAGCAGTGCAGAAGCAGTAGTAGGCTTTGTTGTCTGCGATGAGTTTTTCCGCGTAGGCCTGGTAGACGCCCATCTTGTCGGTTTGGCGATAGGGCGGGAACGGCCCGCCAATATCGGGGCCTTCATCCCAGTCGATGCCAAGCCACTTAAGATCATCAAGAAGCTGCGTTTCGTAACGCGCCTCGCTGCGCTCCAGATCGGTGTCTTCAATGCGCAAGATAAACGTGCCACCCTGCTGGCGGGCGAAGAGCCAGTTGAACAGAGCTGTGCGGACGTTGCCAATGTGCAATTGACCGGTGGGGGACGGGGCGAACCGGACGCGGACTTTGCCTTTCGAAGCCATCATCTCCAATGTTAACAAAGGCGGAGGCGGCAACGGGGCAGCTGCCGTGCTCATCAGAACTGGGGTAAGCCGCTCCTTTCTCTTATGCCGTCCAGCGCAGTTGGTCCATTGATCTTGTTCATCGCTTTGCTTCTCACCGCAGCCCATCTCCTCGGATATCTGTTCGCCCGGATGCGCCAGCCGCGCGTTGTGGGTGAAATTCTTGCTGGAATCCTGCTGGGGCCGTTCGTCATGGGAAGAATTGCCGGCTTCACGCATTTGCTCCAGCTGAACGTAGCTGCGGCACCAAAAAAGGCCGCGCTGGACCTGATTTATCAGCTTGGGTTGCTGATGCTGATGTTCCTTTCAGGGGCGGAGACGAAGGCGCTCTTTCAAAAACATGAGCGTAGGCAGATCGGCTGGCTTGCGGTGGTGGGAACGTTGGCGCCATTCCTGATCATGCTCTTTGTCGCAGGATTCCTGCCGCTGGGCAGCTTCATAGGCGTAAAGGCAAATCGCACGGCGCTGCTGCTGGTAATGAGCATCGCCGTAGCCGTGACGTCCATTCCCGTGATCTCGCGGATATTTTTCGATCTGAAGATCCTGCACACACGCTTTGCCCGGCTGGTACTGGGCGTGGCCGTCCTTGAAGACATCGGATTGTGGGCTGTGTTGGCAGTAGCTACGGCCATGGCGGATTCTTCCGGGCTGCCAGCTGGAAAGCTTGCGGCCCACATTGGCCTGACCCTGCTTTACTTCGCCCTGGGACTTACGGTTCTTCCGCGTGCCGTCAAGCGCATTTCGAAATCGCGCTTCAATCTGCTGGCCATCAACTCGCCCGTCACGTTCACGCTGCTGATCGTGTTCGGTTACGTCGCGGTGGCGGGCATGATGGATGTAAATCTGGTTTTCGCCGCATTTCTTGCAGGCTTTGCCGTGTCGCGAAAAAAGTTGGGAGACGCGCTGGAGACGATCTCGCATTTTTCTTTCGCGCTCTTCATCCCGCTCTATTTCGCGCTGGTTGGTTACAGCCTGATCTTCGATAAGCAGTTCTCGATGCTTATGCTGCTCGGGTTCCTGGCGGGAGCCTGTGCACTGAAGCTGCTGGCGGTTTCTCTGGGCGGCTGGCTGGCAGGCTTCCGCGGGTTGGACGTGGTGAACCTCGCAGTGGCAACCAATGCGCGCGGAGGTCCGGGCATTGTGCTGGCGAGCGTGGCGTATGAGGCCGGGATCATCAGCGCGGCGTTTTATACCACCCTGGTGCTTGTGGCAGTCCTGACCTCGCAGGCCGCCGGAGCGTGGCTTGAGCTGGTGTTGACACGGGGATGGCCGCTGCTTTCGGGTGAGGCTGAGGCCCCGACTGCTGCTGAAAAGAGTGGCCAAGAACTCGCGGCGTGAAGCTCCGATCCATGATAGTATATACAACGAGTATATACGCAAGGATTGTATGAGTCGCTTTGCAAAGCTGTTTCAGAATGGGAGCAGCCAGGCTGTCCGGTTGCCGCGTGAATTCCGGTTTAAGGGAGACAAGGTGCGGATTCGACGCGTTGGCCGCACTGTGGTGCTCGAACCTTTCGAGCAGGACGCGGAGGCGTGGCTGGCCGAGCTCAAGAAAATCCCGGCTGACCCCGAGTTCATGAAGGACCGCAAGCAGCCCAAAACGCCGAAGCGGGAGATCTTCAAATAAGCTACCTGCTCGACACCAATGCCTGTATTGCGCTGATGGCTCCGGATGCGAACGGCGTGCAGTCGAGATTTGCCCAGGGCGCGGGCAAAGGTGACAGCTTTTTCACCTCTTCGATCGTCGCATTCGAACTCTGGTATGGCGTTTTCAAGAGCTCGCGTAGGCTTGAAAACGCACGCCGATGTGAGGCTTTCTTTTCTGGACCTATTGACGTTGTTCCGTTCGAGGAAGGTGCCGCAAAGGCGGCCGGTGAAATTCGCGCCGCTCTGGAAGCGGTTGGTCGGCCTATTGGAGCATACGATCTGCTGCTTGCTGCACAGGCAATTCACTACAATATGACGTTAATCACCGCGAATGTCTCTGAGTTCTCGCGCGTGAAGGGACTGGTATGGGAAGATTGGTCCTAGATCCTCACCAAGCAAGATCTTCTCGCGCGCTCTGCTCCCCGCCGGACCTAACCAGCGTCTGCGTAATGCGGTCGTGCCAGCTGAGCTGATCTTCATCCACCAACGCCCATAGATAGCCCAAGCCAACCGAGACCACTGACAAAGCGCCGGCAAGGGCGCGGTATTGCCGCTGTCGGGCTGAGAGAGGCTTGCCTTCGAACGTGGCAAGTTCAAGTCCGCCCAGATTCATTCCCGGCGTTTTACGGCCATAGACGAGAAACACGTACTGATAGAGCGTCCAGAGGACGGCCCCGACCATCGCCGTGGAAAGCAGGGCGATGCGCGACTGCGGTGAATCCTCAGCCATTTGGCTGAACGCGACGTTGAAGCACATCACACCGGCACCGACCACCACGGCATCGATCACGCCAGCCATCATCCGCTGCCCGAGCGCGGCAGGTCTGGGCAGAGCTTCAATTTCGGTGAGCAGCGGGTTGTGGACGGACTCCAGCTGGATATCGTCGAAGTTTGGCAATAGCTCGAGTTGTTCCGCGGGGGGCGGCTGCGGAAGGGGAGCTTCCTGTGCATCCATGACAATGCGTGGGCTCTCAAGTTCCGTCATCTCAAGCGCGGCGCCAATTTCGGGCGTCAGTTGCGGTTCCGGAATCTCGGTGCTCGCACTGCGCGGAAAGCGGATGATCTTGGGAGCTTCCATGCGCACCGGTTCCGGCTCTGGATTTTCAAACTGCGGTTCAGGAGCAACGTCAAGCGCGCTGTTGAAGGCAACGCTCTGGATCATTTCCATGGTTTGACGCCGGCGCGCGGCTAGATTCGGGCGCGGTGCGAGCCCGGTGGTTGCACCGGGAAAATCCAGGTCAAGGGACCGCTCTACGGCATCCTCGCTGCGTCGCCGCGACCGGTGCTGCTGCACACGGGCGGCCACTGCGTCGCGCCAGTCGGCTTCACTGATTTCAAGCTCCGAAGCAGGGTCAGACTGAGATGGCGATTCAACCGAAGGCTCAAGAAGAAGCGAACTCTGGCTGTGGCTATGCGCGCACGGGTAGGAGTCACCGCATAAAGGGCACTTCATGGTGCGGGTTGTGAGCTTCGCCAGAAGCAGGGTGCGCAGGCCCCGTTTTGCCTTTACCGATTCGGGCATGTTACCTTGCCCAGTCCGGTCCAAAGCATACGGAATGCGTTCCCAATCTATTCTAGTTATCACAGCGGGCGTGCTTTGTCACCTTGTTCTGCTGGCTCCGTTATTAGCGAGCCAGACGCTCCCTGCACAGCAGCCCGCCGAAGCAGCCAGCTGTCATCTGGTGCTTACCTCACCGCCCACGCGTCCGGGCCAGGAGAGTGGGAAAGCCGACAACAAGAAGATTCCCATCAGTGAAGAGCAGCCGGTGGACGTCACCGCGAACCAGTGCAAGAAGGACGGAAATATCTATACGCTTAAGGGCGACGTGGAAGTCACCTTTGGTGACTATCGCTTTTCGGGCGACACCGTAAGCTACGATTCCGACACCGGCGAGCTGATCAGTACCGGAGGCGCATCACTCAGCGGAGGGCCGCGGGACGTTCACATCACAGCCAGCCACGGTACTTACAATCTGAAGGAACGCGGCGGGAAGTTTTACGATGTGACCGGGACCACAGGCGCACGTTTCCGCGGCAAGAACGTGACGCTCACCTCCTCAAGCCCCATTGCATTTACCGGGAAGATGGTGGAGCAAACCGGTCCTGACGAATTCGTGCTCCACAACGGTTCTGTCACGTCCTGCGAACTGCCTCATCCCAAGTGGACCTTCAATGCGGCCCGGATTGTACTGCGAGTGGGGGACTACGCCCATGTGTACAACACCACCTTCCGCCTAAAGGGCGTTCCGGTCATTTATTTGCCGTATGCTGCGCCGCCAGTTGAGCGCCTGGGCCGGCAAAGCGGGTTCCTGATCCCGAACATTGGAACCTCCAGCGCCCGAGGCACCATCCTGGGAGATTCGTTCTTTTGGGCGGTGAATCGCAGCCTGGACACTACCTTTGGCGCGGAATACTACTCCAAACGCGGATGGTCGTTGCAGGACTCCATCCGCGCCCGGCCTAGTGACAACTCATCTCTGAACCTCAGCTATTTTCAGGTGCTGGACCGCGGCATTCCGGGAACCGATTCCCAGGGACACCCCATAACGGTGAAACAGGGCGGCGAAGATGTGAAGCTCAATGGCGAAGCTAATTTCAGCCACGGCGTACGTGGCGTGGCTGCACTGGATTATCTGAGCTCGTTCCTCTTCCGCCTGGCGTTCACGGAGAATTTCACCCAGGCAGTTGATTCCGAGGTGAAATCGGTTGCGTTTCTCTCCAAGAGTACGCATGGCTTCTCGTTTAACACCTTTGGCTCGCGTTACCAGAACTTCCAGAGCACCAAGCCTGGTGACGTAATCACGATTCTGCATGCGCCGGCCCTGGAATTCTCCAGCGTTGACCAACCGGTATTCCATTCTCCCGTGTACTGGTCCTACGATGTGGCGGGCGAGGGCTTGCGGCGCAGCGAGCCAGGCTTTGTTACTTCCGGCGTGGTGGGCCGCTTTGATATCGACCCCGATTTCTCCCTGCCGCTGCTGCTGAAAGGATGGATGGTGCGGCCGGAAGTGGCGCTACGGAATACGGTGTATACCCAGCAGCAGATTCCTGGCACCACCGTGGAAGAAGTTCCAGTTCACAACGTTTTTAATAGGAGGACCATTGATGCCGCGCTGGAGGTAAGGCCCCCGGCTCTGGCCAGGGAATTCGAGGGCGAATTCATGGGAGCCCGGGTGAAGCACACCATTGAGCCGCGAATGGTGTATCGCTACACCAACGGCGTGGAGAGGTTTGGAAACATCATTCGCTTCGATTACAGGGACATTCTCAGCAACACGAACGAAGTGGAGTTCGGGCTGATGCAGAGGCTGTTCTTCAAGAAGCAGCACGATAGTTGCGGCGGACAGGTGCAGGTGCAGACAAATACAGCCCCGATTACACCTGCCGCTCCGGGCAGGGTGGCGCCCAAAAAGCCGCCTGAGGTCTCCTGCGCTCCCGCGGGAGCGGATGAGTTCCTGAGCTGGGAGGTGAAGGGCAAGTATTTCATTGATCCCACGTTCGGCGAGGCAGTAGTGACGGGCCAGCGCAATGTTCTCACCACAACCGTGGACTACGCCGGAATCGCGTTTCTTACGGATCCGAGGAGGTTCGCTCCGGTGGTATCGCGGTTGCGCGTGCGCACCACACGAAACAGTGATCTGGAATGGGAGCTGGATTACGACAGCAAAAAGGGCCGCATCAATTCCAGCACTGTTTATGCGAACCTGCACATTGGGAATTTCCTGGTGGAGGGCAGCCACGCCTACCTGCAGGTTCCGGGAGAAATCGTTCTCGGCCCTGCGCAGAATGGCCAGGCGCCTCAACCACTGCCGATATGCGTCCCAGGAATATTCAATCCCCAAGCGCCTTGCGTGCCGCCGGTCTTCGACCAATGGAGGGCGCTGCTCGGTTATGGGAATCCGAGTAAGCGGGGCTGGAGCGCCGCCGCCAACGTGGGCGTGGATTCAGAGTTCAACCTGGTCCAGTACTCCGCTGCGCAGACCGCCTACAACTGGGATTGTTGCGGATTCAGTCTCGAGTACCGGCGCTTCTCGCTTGGCTCCGGCATCCGCAATGAAAACCAGTATCGTTTCAGCTTTACGCTGGCCAACATCGGCTCATTCGGGAACCTGAAGCGGCAGACCCGGCTGTTCTAAAATTCCACCCAATTTCCCTTGGAACCGCATCCTGGCGGCTAGAATGAAAAGATGAGCTTATCGGCCAAAAAGGAGAAGCTGGACCAGCTCCTGC
>JBAIYI010000852.1:0-1789 GCA_037915955.1 Terriglobales bacterium | reverse complement strand
CGATGTTGAGTTTCTGCCGGAACGCCATGTCAAACGGGTAGAAGACCAATCGGTACCCATACGGGTTCACGAAGAGAGCGGGGACGGAGAGCAACCCACCGAGCAGAAGTCGGCGTCGCTGATTCGCATCCCAGCGCCGGTTCAAGCCGCCGATGTCGGGAAGAAATCCTGGTACGGCGATTAGCGCGAAAACGGCAATCCCGATCAGCCAGGATCCGTGGGTGTTGACCCATACCAGGAAGAGCAGCGGGAGCGCCCACCACGGGCCAGGCTGGCCCTGGCGGATTCGCTGCAGGATGCGCAGCAGGATGAGCAGGAATAGCCACCCGAACAGGATGGTGCGCGGTCCGAAATTGACGACCGAGAGAAGGACAGCGAGGACGCCCCAAAGGAACGCAGCCTTGATGTCGTCGGATTCGCGATAAGCGACGTAAAGGGTTGCCAGAACGATGGCGGTGAGCAGCAGCAGCGTAAGACCGAACAGGCCTTGCAGGCCGAAGGCGCGATAGGCGCCGTAGTACGGCAATTCGGCGAGCCATTCGTGGTTGATCCACGGAGAATGCAAGGCGGTGAAGGAATAGAGGTCCTGGGTCGCGAAATGACCGGTGGTGACAAACTGGCGGGCGTTTTCGAGATGCCACCAGATGTCGGGGTCACCGACTGACGGAGCGCAGAAGAGTGCGACCAGCAGGACCAGGGACGCACCTAGAACGGTGTGGAAGCGGAAAGTGGACCGGAAGGATCCGGGGTGAACGGCGCTCACCGCTTCAGGCCTGGCTGTTGTGGACATTCAGGCGCACGATATCACAGGTTTGGGCCCGAAGAGAGAATTGGAGGGTTGCAGTGGCGGGTACATCTCAAATTCGAACGTCGCAAAGGGAGCGGACCGGGGTGCCTCGGCGCGACCGAGGCCAAAGCCTCATTGAGACTGCTTTGCTGATCCCGCTCCTTCTTATCCTGGGCTTCAACGCAGCAAATTTCGGGTACTTCTTCGCAGTAGCGGTGAATCTCGCCGCGGCTCCGCGTAATGGCGCCCAGTATTCCATTATGGGGTTTCAGTCGTATCCACAAAGCTCATTGCCGCCGCCCGGCCCAACTTCGGACACTACCAGCGTCGGCTACACAACGCTTGCGGATATCACCGGCGCGCTTCGCGGCTCGTCCGGATCCGTTATTCGCGTCTGCACAAAGGCCAGCGGAACGACGGGAAGTGGAGTGAACCAGAAATCTGTCTGCACGACGTACGGCACAGGGCCCGCACTTCCAGCCGTGGACGCCGATCCCGAGGCCCCCTACTTCGTTCTTAACCGCGTGGACATTCAGTACACCGTGCAGCCTCTGATCCCGGCCGCGATCTTCGGACTCCCGCTGACGCCATCGCTGAGCTATCACAGGCAGGTTTCAATGCGAGCGCTGGATTAATGCCATGAAAACGAAGCGAACAATTCGATTCGGGACACGTCGAGGCGCCACGCAAATCGAGTTCGTCCTCTCGATACTCGTCGTCATGTTCCTCATTTTCTGGATTTTTGAGCTCTTGATGGCGGTGTACACCTACTCCGTGCTGTCGGATGCCGCAAAAGAAGCCACTCGATACGCCATCGTTCACCACGGTGGGTCAGCCACCACCATCAATTGCAGCGCGGCGGCTACGACCGAGATGGTGAGTTATACAGCCTGCGATTACGCGAAGATGACGCTGCATGATGTTTCTGCCGCTAACGTTGTGGTCGATTATCCGGATACCGGCGGCAGCCTGGTAATGAACCGAGTCAAAGTAACGGTCACG
>JBAIYI010000589.1:0-4021 GCA_037915955.1 Terriglobales bacterium | reverse complement strand
AACACAGAACCCAGCCATTACTACCCTCCCCGCCGGTTCGGTTGGAGTGGCTGGTGCGGCCTCCCCGGTCAATAATTTCTACTTGGCTAATCCCGGCCAGAATAACCTGAACGTAATTGCTCCGGCTCCTATCGCTGTTACCGCAATACTTTCTGCGGGAAACAAACCGGTTGCTGTTGCTTCCAGCCCGAGTAACGGAAAGATTTACGTAGTCAACCAGGCCGGCAACAGCGTCACGGTGATCTCAGGCACAGACAACGCCAATCTGGGAGATATCTCCGTTGGAGCTGGCCCGGTATGGGCGGTTATGTCTTCCGACGGTGCGAACGTGTTCGTCGTAGATCAGGCCGGCGATAGCATCAGCGTGATTGATACTCTCACGGACCGGGTTTTCGCCACCATCACACTACCAACCGGCTCTGCTCCGAATTTTGCGTACTACGAAAGCAAGTTCAAACGGCTCTTCGTTTCGAATACGGGTGCCCCTTTCGTGACGATCATCAAGGCCGACGGAATTGATGCCAACGCCACCCCGCCGGTTCTGCCAATTAAGTTGAAGGATGTGCCGGTTTCAGGTACTCCCACGTCCGTCACCGCACTTCCTGACGGAACCCGTGCCTACGCCGCTTTAGGGAACTGCGCAGCCGGGATCAATCACCTGACGATCCCTGACGCGGTGGTGGGCGGGGCCTGCACGGGCAATCTGGTGAGTGTGATTGACGTAAATGCCCTGACGGAGCGCAAAACGATCCAGGTGGGTCCGGGAGCAGTATCCATTGATGCCGCCACGAATGGCAGCCGGGTTTACGTGGTCAGTGCGCACGATGTGACAAACATCCAGGCGAATGTCAACCTGCCCCAGCCCGACCGCACCATCAGCACGCCCTCCGTCTCGATTATCGACACCCGCACAGATACAGTCCTGCGCTCTCCAGTCGATCCGACTGTGACCACTCTTGTGCCTACATTTCATACGCCGCCACAGGTTTCTTCCTGCGTGACCGCGATCGACCCGAATTTCAATAACAAAGTTCCAATTCCTTGTCCGGGGCAGATCCCTTTTCTCGTGCGAATCTTCCCGTAAACGGCGAAATTTAAGTTGGAAAAGAAAGGGCGGCCCAAGTGGCCGCCCTTCGATTTTGGTTCAGAGAAGATTCAGTTGGTTCGACGGTCTGCCTTACGGCGCTTGTTGTAGCGCATCGCAATGTTCAAGAACACGGTTCCGGTTCCGGTTTCAAAGCACATTACGAGCGCTTCCTGATCTTCCGTGCTGCTCTCGCCGCTTTCCGCAGAGTGAAATACAGGCGGCTGGATCTTGAATTCAAAGCCCTGGTCATTGAGGGAGGTCACCGCGCTTCCAATCACCATGTTGGCGAGTTCGCATACGGTTTCCCGAGCCACCTCCTCATCCACTGTCATCGGTGAACCGGCGAGATAGGTGGCAACCCGCTGGGCGGTTCCGTGGTCGATATCAAAAATGATGCGGCCTTCGATGTCGCCATTGATGGTGACCAGAGAAGCTACACCATGCCGGCGATAGATCTCCTGTTCCATGGAAACGTCGCCCATGCGGGCAGGGGATTGCAGCGTTTCGGAAAGCACCGCGTCCGCCGCGTTGATGAATGGCTGAATCAACTCCATCTTCATGGCAGCTTAGCTTTCCCGTGCCGCGGGCGAGGCGATAACGGCGTCTTCGCCCATCACGTCCTTGATGACTTCGTAAAGAATTTCGGCTTTAACCGGCTTCTGCACGAAATGGCGCGCGCCCTTTTGCAGCGCAGCAACGATATTCTCCTGGTAGCCCACCGACGATACCATAACAATCCGCGCGTCTGGATGAGCCCGCACGATCCGTTCCGCGGCCTCGATGCCCTCCATCTGCGGCATTGTGATGTCCATCAGCACCATGTCCGGGGTGGTACGGTCGTACTCGGAGATGGCGGTACAGCCGTCACCGGCCTCGCCGCACAACTCGCCGCCGAAGGCTTCCACCATCTTCGTTACGTTCTTGCGCGCGAAGATGGAATCATCCACCACAAGGTAACGGATGGCTTTGCCGTCCTTCCTAAGCAAATACGGGAACTGTTCCATAAAACATCTCCTCAAAACTGAACTTTTGCAGCGCTGGCAAGCTTCTCATTGCCGCACTGGTTCATCAGCACGGTGGCCAGGGAATCCAAAGGCACTACCCGCATCGCGAACCCGCGCTCAATGGCCGCTTTGGGCATTCCGAACACTACGCAAGATTCCTCTGTTTGCGCGATCGTCAGCCCGCCCGATTCCTTGATGAGGCCCATCCCTGCTGCGCCATCATCGCCCATGCCGGTCATCAGCACGCCGATGGCACGGCTGCCCAATTCACTCGCTACCGAGCGAAAAAGCACATCAACGGACGGCCGGTGCCCGTTAATCCGAGGATCGTCACTGAGCACGACCGTGTCCGCAAGACTCATTCGACGCACCTTGATGTGGCGGTCGCCGGGGCAGATCAACGCGCGCCCAGCGATCAGCAGGTCGCCTGACTGCGCTTCTTTCACATCGATCGCGCAACATTCATTCAGCCTGCGGGCAAACATGTCAGTAAACCCTTCGGGCATGTGCTGCACCACTACAATGCTGCCCGGAAAATCACCCGGCAATTGCGAAAGCAGATACTGGAGGGCATTGGGCCCGCCGGTAGAAACGCCAATGGCAACCACTCTGCTGGGACTCTGCCTGGGGCGGGTCGTCGCTTTCTGGACCGGTGCATGCGGGGCCGGCTCCGGGACCTTCAGAGCACGCCATTTCGTCTTGGAAGCTACCTTGATCTTCTTGATCAGGTCTTCGGCTATTTCATCCATGTGCGCCGAAGCCGCGTCGCGCGGTTTGGCTACAAAATCGAGTGCGCCCAGCGCCAGCGCCTTGAAAGTTGCGGTTGTGCCCTCAGTGGTAAGCGCGCTCACAATGATCACCGGGACGTGGTACTTCTTCGTGATCTGGCGCAGTGTTTCCATTCCGTCCATGCGCGGCATTTCCAGGTCAAGCGTGACTACGTCGGGATGCAGGTCATCAATCTTGCGCAGCCCCAGCACGCCGTCCATAGCCGTACCCACAACTTCAATCTGACTGTCCCGCTCGATGATCTGCGGAATCAGCTTGCGCATCAGTGCCGAATCATCCACGACAAGAACTTTGATTCTTTCACTCACGCTGTGGCCCCCATCTTCATCTGCCCCCGTCCGAAACGCGAAACTACCGTAGCAATGTTCAGGATCAAGACAACGGTTCCATCACCCAAAATCGAAGCCCCGCTCACCAGGTCGGTGGCGATGAGCTGATCGTCCAGCGCCTTGATCACCAGTTCTTCTTCCGCCAGCATCTTGTCCACCACCAGCCCGAACTTGCGGTCACCCACGGCAACCACCACCACGAAAATCCGCTGCGCGGGTGCCGGCTGGTGTGTGAGCGTGCGGAGGTGGATCAGAGGCACAAGCTCCTCTCTCAGGCGGATCACATCGTGATGGTCCACGCGGTGTACGTCGCTCATGGAGGCTCTCGTGATCTCCACGACGGAAGCGAGCGGGACCGCGTATGTGCGATCGGCCACCCGGAACAGCAATGCCTTGATGATCGCCAGAGTAAGAGGCACCTGCAGGCTGAACGTGGTTCCTTTTCCTGTTGTGGTCCTGATCGAAATAGAGCCCTTCAGCCTCTCCAGCACGGTCTTTACCACGTCCATGCCGACGCCGCGACCGGAGATGGATGTCACCTCTGACGCGGTACTGAGACCCGGGTGGAAGATCAGGTCCAGGGCTTCGTCCTCTGTTAGCTCGGCGGCATCACGCTCTTCCAGGATTCCGGTTTCGATGGCCCGCGCAATCAAGCGGTCGCGGTCAATTCCTCGGCCATCGTCCGTGACTTCAATGATGATCTGATTGCCTTGATGGTAAGCAGCCAGCCAAACAGTTCCTTCCGGCTGCTTCCCCACGCTGGTTCGTTCCTCCGCCGTTTCAATCCCGTGATCCACGCAATTTCGTACCAG
>JBAIYI010000632.1:0-8842 GCA_037915955.1 Terriglobales bacterium | reverse complement strand
ACGGCGCGGACGGCAAGGGAAGTCCGGCAGGACAAAAAATGGGGGTAAGAGATTTTCATTCACCTGAAGTCGCGAAAGAATCAGACGCGGCGTTGATGGCCGCCACAAAAAGCGGCAAGGGCAAGATGCCGAAGTTCGACGGCAAACTGACCGACGACCAGATCAAGGAACTGATCAAGTTCATCCGCACGCTAAAGTAAAGCGGCTCGCGACTGCGAACCAGGCCCGGATCTGTCCGGGCCTTCTTCATTCGGTGCGTGGGAGTTCCTGCGACGGGAACGCCGCCGTTGCGCCATCGTTTACAATTTCTCCTTACTTATGCGCAGCTTTGAGAGCCTTACCGGCAGGGAAATACTTGCTCTGGCCATTTCCCTGGAAGAGGAAGACGAAAGAATTTATGCCGACTACGTCGAGGAGCTGACGAAAGACTTCCCGGCGACGGCTTCCATGTTTGACGGTATGCGGCAGGAGGAGTCTGAGCATCGCCGCCGGCTCATCGAACTTTTCCGCAGCAAATTCGGCGAGCACATTCCGCTGATCCGTCGCAATGACGTGAAGGGATTCATCCAGCGGCGACCCATCTGGCTGACCAAGCCGCTGCGGCTGGAGGCCATCCGGAAAGAAGCGGCCACCATGGAAGTGGAGACGCGCCGGTTCTACGAGCGCGCGGCGGCCCGCACCGAAGATGCCAGCATACGGCAGCTCTTGAACGATCTGGCGCAGGACGAGCGCTCGCACGAATATCGAGCGGGCGAGCTGCAGCAGGAAAACCTGGACCAGGAAGCGGTGGGGCAGGAGAACGTGGCCAACCGCAAGCTGTTTGTGCTGCAGATCGTGCAGCCGGGCCTTGCCGGTCTGATGGATGGCTCGGTCTCAACGCTGGCTCCGGTATTTGCTGCCGCCTTTGCCACGCGGAGCACGCACACTGCATTCGCGGTTGGGCTGGCTGCTTCCATCGGCGCGGGCATCAGCATGGGCTTCGCGGAGGCGCTTTCCGACGATGGCAGCCTGACTGGACGCGGTCATCCATGGATTCGCGGGCTGGTATGCGGGTTAATGACCGCGCTGGGCGGGATCGGGCACACGCTGCCCTTCCTGGTACCTAACTTTCAAGTCGCGTTCATTGCCGCGGTCATTGTGGTCCTGGCAGAACTGGGAACGATTGCATGGATCCGGCATCGTTACATGGATTCGCCTTGGTTTTCTGCGACCATGCAGGTAGTGCTGGGTGGAATCCTGGTATTCGTAGCCGGCGTGCTGATAGGGAACTCGTAAGCTGTCAATCCCACAACACGGAGCGTTCAATCTGGGCGATGGACGTTTTGCCGGTGAGGGCCATCGCCATCTGGAGTTCAGTACGCAGGATTTCGATAACGCGCGCCACGCCATCCGCTCCTGCTACAGAAAGACCATATAAATAAGGTCGGCCGACCAGAACGGCGCTGGCACCGAGCGCCAGCGCTTTCAGCACGTCAGTTCCGCGACGAATACCTCCATCCACCAACAGGGGCAGCTTCCCCTGGACTTTTTCCGCGATTCGCGGCAGGGCTTCGGCCGTGCTGGGCAGCGTATCCAGGTTGCGCGCGCCGTGGTTGGAAATAATCAGTCCGTCCACGCCGTATTCAACTGACTTGAGTGCATCTTCCGGGTTGAGAACGCCCTTCAGCAGAACAGGAATTTTGGCGATGGAGCGCAGCCATTCAACGTCTTTCCATGTGAGGGCCGGATTGAGCAGCTCGGAGTAGATCGCGCCTCGCGGCGGCCGGTGGCTCACCGCTCCGATGTTCACGTTCGGCAGGCTGAAGTCCGGCGGGAGTTTGAATGGAGTGCGGACTTCGCGGTGGCGGGCGCCGAGCACAGGAGTGTCAACGGTGAGGCAGAGTGCTCGAACGCCGGCGGCTTCCGCGCGGTGTACCATCTGCTCCGTCAGGGTGCGGTTGACGGCATAAATCTGGAGCCAAAGCGGCTGCTCGGCGAGCGCTGCGACAGACTCGATCGATTCCGTGGAAAAGGAACTCAGGACGAAAGCCGCTCTGGCGCGGTTGGCGCCGGCGATGGTGGCAAGTTCAGCTTCCGGGCAGCAGAGCCGGTGAAACGCAGCCGGCGCCAGCAGGATGGGCAGGTCGAATTTTTGTCCCAGGATTTCAGTGGTTAAGTCGAGTTCGCTTACGTCCACAAGAATGCGAGGCTTGAGGCGAAGCCGTTTCCAGTCTTCCTCGTTCGAACGCAGAGTGAGTTCGTCACCGGCGCCGCCGGATACATAAGCATGCGCCATGGGAGACATATGCTGCGGCGCAGCGGTTTCAAAGTCGCCGAGCGTGATAAGTTCTTCAAGTTTCATGGACGGAAAAGTATACGCCCGACCGGGGCGAGCCTCAGATACAATTCGGGGACGCGACCGTCTAAAAAAGAGCGCTCAACCTTATTTTCTAACCCTATGAACAGCTTCCTGCAGGATATCCGTTACGCCACACGCCGGTTGCGCAAGACGCCGGGTTTCACCTCGATTGCCGTGCTTACGCTTGCGCTGGGAATCGGAGCCAATACGGCCATCTTCACGGTGATTAACGCGGTGCTGCTGAAGCCTCTGCCGTTGGATGATCCGGGAAGGCTGGTGCTGCTGAGCGAGCGCATCCTGCCGCAGTTTCCAATCCTCTCCGTCTCCTACCAGAACTATAAGGACTGGAAGGAGCAGAGCAAGTCATTCAGCGGGGTGAGCGCGGTGCAGAACCTGCAGATGACGCTGACGGGAAACGGCGATCCTGAGCGCCTGCCAGCGCAACGTGCGAATGCAAACTTGTTCGAAGTTCTGGGCGTGAAGGCTTTCACCGGTCGCACATTTTTGCCGCAAGAAGATGTCCCCGGAGCCGCTGGCGTGGCAGTGATCAGCTACTCGTTGTGGCAGCGGCGCTTTGGCGGACAAGAGAGCGTTCTGGGGCAGGCAATCACTCTGGACAACAAACCGTTCGTGGTGGTGGGTGTGTTGCCGGCGGGCTTGCAGGTACTGCAACAGTCGCCGGACGTGATGGTGCCGCTTGAGCCATGGGCCAAGACGCTGCCTGACGATCGCTCGTGGCATCCCGGAATTTTGCCGATCGCGCGGCTCAAGCCGGACGTGACGCTGGAGCAGGCCAGGGCAGAGATGGAGACAATTGCAAAGCGTCTTGAAAAACAGTATCCCGAATTTGATACCGGCACCGGAGCTAACGTGAACCTGATGCAGGACCAGATGGTGCAAAATGTCCGTCCGGCGTTGCTGATGATTCTGGGAGCGGTGGGATTTGTTCTGCTGATCGCGTGCACGAACGTTGCAAACCTGCTGCTGGCGCGGGCCACGGCGCGGCAGCGAGAGATAGCCGTGCGAACGGCCATTGGAGCAAGCCGCTGGCGGGTAGTGCGTCTGGTGCTGACAGAGAGCCTTTTGCTCGCTATTGGCGGAGCTCTCCTGGGACTGCTGTTGGCGTGGAATTCAGTTCCCGCGCTGTTGCACTTGGGAGGAACGAGCCTTCCGACTTTCGGAGTTGTTCACATTGATTCGCAGGTGTTGCTGTTTACGACCCTTCTGGCCGTCCTTGCCGGCCTGCTGTTTGGGCTGGCGCCGGCGATGCACATGGCCGGGATGGACCTGCGGTCTGCCCTGAACCAGAGCGATCGTGGAGCGGTAGGAGTGGGCGTGCTGCGCGCTCGCGGTGCCCTGGTGGTGAGTGAAGTTGCACTTGCGATGCTGCTGCTGGTCGGGGCTGGATTGCTGATTCGCAGCTTTGACCGGCTCTCACGGGTGACGCCCGGATTCAGCGTGGACCATATCCTGATAGCGGACATGCCGGTTTCTCCGGGCGGACATCCGAACGCCACGGAGCGCATGGAGTATTTCGATCGCGTGCTGGAACGCGTAGCCACGCTGCCCGGCGTGCGGTCCGCGGGCGCCGCAACATTTCTCCCGGTCAGCGGCACGGGGGCGGTGATCCACTTCAATATTCAGGGGCGCCCGCCCAAGTCGCCGCACGAGTACACCATGGCCAGCTACCGCGCAGTCACGCCTGCATATCTGGCGACCATGGGAATCCCGTTGCTGAAGGGACGACTGATCAACGACTCAGACCGCGAGAGCGCGCCCGCAGTCGTGGTCATCAACCAGACCATGGCGAAGACTTATTTCCCCAAGGAATCGCCGATCGGCCAGCATCTGCAACTGGGCGCCTTGCCGGACAAATCAATCCCGCAGATGGAGATTGTGGGCGTGGTGGGCGACGTGAAGCAGTCGCTGGCCAGCGAAGCGCCTACCGAGATGTACGTCCCCTTCCGGCAGGCGAATGCGGTGTTGCCGGTCTTTAATATGTCGCTGATTTTGCGGACCGGGGCGGAGCCGCGCAGCCTGGCTGCGTCGTTGACCGGAGCAGTGCATGAGATTGACGCCAACCAGCCACTGGTGAACATCCGCACCATGGAAGAGAACGTGGCAACCTCTGTTGCGCAACCGCGCTTCCGTACCGTCCTGCTTGCGATCCTTGCAGGACTAGCGTTGCTGATTGCGGCGGTGGGAATTTACGGCGTGATGTCATTCGCAGTGAGCCAAAGGACACGCGAGATCGGGACGCGGATGGCGCTGGGCTCTTCGCCGGCGCAGGTTTTTCGGCTGGTCATCGGCGATGGGTTGAAACTTACCGCGATTGGCGTGGTGCTGGGATTGATTGCCGGTGCTGGCTTCGCGCGTTATCTTTCCACGCTGCTGTTCCAGGTGGGAGCGGTAGACCCGCTGGCGATTGCCGCGGTGACGCTATTGCTCGTTGCGGTCGCGCTGATCGCCTGCTATATACCGGCTAGGCGGGCAACCCGGGTAGATCCCACTGTGGCGCTGCGATACGAATAGAGTTTGGTCTCCCAAATTAAAAAAGCCCGGCTCGTTTGGCCGGGCTTTGTCTGCTATAGAGCTTAGTCGTTGTTGGCTTGCGGAGTTCTGGCTACGTCGCCAACCTTCGCGGCGCCGCTGCCGTTGAACGTAGCGGTGGCGGAATCCGCATCGACTTCAGTGATGGTGGCCTCACCGATCTTGTTGGTGATCGTCTTCAGCACCTTGCCGGTGGCAGGATCTTTCACGGTGCGAACGGCACGCGAGATCTCAACCGTGTCGCCCACGTGGGCGCCGGCTTTTGAGCCAACGTTGAGGATGATCGTGCTGCCGCTCACGTCGGCCACCAGGCCATGAAATTCAGACTTGTGCGCCGGCACGTTGGCGGAGGAGTCGTCGAGTTTAGAGCCGACCGAGGTTACCGCTTCCATTACGGCTTCGCCGAGAAGTGTCTGGCCAAAATTCTTGGCGCTGGTATCGAATACGCCTGCACCGGCCCCGCCGTGGCCTCCGCCTGCTCCCACCAGCGACGTGCCTGAGCGTTTGGATTCGCCAGAGCCATTCACGGCAGCAAGGATTTCTCCGGTGGTAACGTCCACCATGCGGGCAGAGATGCCGCAGACTGCTTTGGCCTCACTTCTCTTCACGCCGCCAAGGCCGAACGTATGAGGCACCAGCGCGGCTCCGCCGATGGTCTTGGACTTGTCATCGCGGCCGAACTTGGTCACCGAGCCGACGATGATGGCGTCCACACCCAGGATCTTGCCGATCTTGGAAGCGGTGGCGGGATTCGCCCGGTCGCTGTTGTTGAAGTTTTGCTCCGCCAGAATCCTGTCCAGTGCCTTGCGCTCGATCACCGAGTACTTGCCGTCCTGCACCAGCTTCTGCACGAGCAGGTCAGAGATACCCTTGCCTACATCCTGATTGGTGCCATAAATCTCTGCGACATAGGACGATACCGTCCCGTAATCAAAGTCGAGTACGGCGACCCGTTTTTTCTTCTGGGCCATGCAGCTGGCGCACAGCAGGGCAAACACACAGATCAGGCGAATGGTCCGTGACATACGAAAGGCTCCTTGCGGCAAATTAATTTTGGCCAAAGGGGGAAACTCTGGGCTTGTCGTCCAGAGACTTTAGCACAAGTTGCGTATATATAAAGAGGTGACGTACGGCGACAAAAGCCTGCGACTAAAGTGTCTGAAAACCCCGCCGGGACGCCCCAGACCAGCGGATAAAGCTTCGCAAGATTAAAGTGTGCAAATATCTGCGCAATAAGCGGCTTATGGAACGGGTTCGGGCCGCAATTTTTTAATGAACTGTGACTGCGGTCACAGCCGCCCTGTGCTTAAGACTCTACACTTCACGAAGGATTGATTTCGACTGGAAGCGGTCAGTTCCGGGTTATTGCCACTTCAGCATCTGGGATTCATGGGCCCCTCCAAATTCTTCCGGCAATCGACAAGTCCAGGACCGCTCCAGAGCAAAGGAAGGCATTGACTCCGCCCGGAGTTGTAAGAGTGATGTCTCTCCTTTAGCAGGAAGGTGGAAGCTTTGCGAATTTTAGTGATTGAGGATGAGCCTAAGGCCTCACGCTTGCTGCTGAAAGGCCTGGAGTCAGAGCATTTCGCGGTAGACCTGGCGCCTGACGGAGAAGGAGGCCTGCAACTGGCCACAGAAATCGATTATGACGCGATTGTTGTTGACTGGAATCTGCCGAAGCTGGATGGCCTCACGGTGCTGAAGAAGCTGCGGCGGCAGGGCTCAAACGCCCGAATTATGATGCTCAGCGCACGCGACCAGGTCTCTGACCGCGTGATGGCACTTCAGGCCGGCGCCGACGATTACGTAACCAAACCATTCTCTTTCGAAGAAGTTCAGGCGAGGCTGCAGTGCCTGCTGCGGCGGCCTTCGGAATTTCTGGATAAGCTCTGCGTTCACGATCTGGAACTCGATCGCATGCGCCATTCCGTTACGCGCGGTGGCAAGCCCATTACGCTGACGCAGCGAGAATATGCCGTGCTGGAATACCTGATGCGCAATGCGGGGCGCGCCGTCACGCGCACCATGGTGGTGGAGCACGTCTGGAACCTGGGCTTTGAAGGCCTCACCAACATCGTAGACGTGTACATCAACTATTTGAGGCAGAAGATCGACCAGGGACATGACAGGCCGCTGATACGCACCGAACGCGGTGTGGGTTACATGATCACGGCGGAGAACTGATCTTTCAGAATTGCACGCTGCGCGAAAGGTGATTGGGGCCTCATTTGCGGGAGGCCCCAATTGCTTTTTACGGCCCCACCACCCGTACCGCAGTGATGTAGTATTCGGTGTCGCCGAAGCAGTTGGTCGGCACCCCTTTATGCTGTGAGTACGTGAGGGCCACGCGCTGGCCGGGCGCATCCATTATCTGACGTGCGATCCGCTCATCGCCCACCGAGAACTCGAACATCTGCGGCGTTGTCCCGGGAATGCTCACCATGGCCAGTTCTCCTTCCCAGGTCTTGCACATCCAGCCCTTCTTGGAAATCTTCTGGATGTAGCCTACGCGCTCGCCGGTTGAATAGCTGACGTGAAGTGTGAGCCAGGTCCATCCCGCCACGCCGAGCGCCGGAACCACCAGAATGATCAACAGAATAAGGATGGCCCAGCGGCGAAAGCGCCGCGGACGGGCTGCCTTCGCGGGCGGGACCGGCAACGGAGACGAAGATGGAGACGGTGGAGGTGAAGTGGCCATAAGTTCTCTCGCAGAATTACGCGGTCATTATGGGGGAGCAGGTAGCAATTAGCAATTAGCAATTAGCAATTAGCAATTAGCAATTAGCAAAAGGCAGTCAGCGGCCTCGGTGCTTCGCAACTCGGCGCTTCGCCGCGAAACTAACCCAAATACTTCAAGAATCCGTGATTCTCAAATCCCGGAAAAACCCTCTCCAGATTGCCATTCCCGAGATGCCGGCTCACGGCTTCGCTCAGTACCTGGCGAAAATCAGTGGTGACGGCGAGATCGCGGCCTTCATACAGATGTTCCGGCGCCAGCCCGGGCCAGCGACCGTAAACTTTGCCGCCCTTCACCGGCCCGCCGAGCACGAACATCACGTTCGCGTGGCCGTGGTCGGTGCCGCGGTTGCCGTTCTCGCGCGCGGTGCGCCCGAACTCTGACATGGTCACGATCACGGTCTCTTCGCCGAGGTCGCCCAGATCGGTCCAGAACGCGGCGATCGACTGCGAGAACTCTCGCGTGAGGTTGGCGATCTGCCCCTGCACGCTGCCTTCGTTCACGTGATGGTCCCAGCCGCCGATGTCCGCAAACGCGACCTCAACGCCCAGATTCGATTTCACCAGCTGCGCCACCTGACGAAGGCTGTCACCAAATCGCCCGCGCGGGTAATTCGCTCCCGGCGCCGGCGTGTACTTCTCCGGGTCGGCAGACTTCAGCATCTTCACCGCTTCAAACGTCTCATTGCCGGTGCCGTGCAGCACCGTATCCACCGACTGCTCATACATGGCTTCGAACGTATTGCTGGCAACTTCCGCTCCGCGTCCGCGGCCACCTACACCAAAGCCGCGAATATCCGCCAGGGCCACCGCCGGCACCGAGCCGGCCAGCGTGCGCGGCAACGCGCTGCCCATTGCGACGGCGCGGAACGGCGAAGCCTCTGGCTCTTTCAACCCGGCGAGCGCGCGATTGAGCCAGCCATCTTCCGTGGACTTCACGCCCGGCGTTCCAGCCTCCATGTAGTCCTGCGCATCGAAGTGCGAGCGCGTGTTGTCCGGCGAGCCGGCCGCATGCACGATGGCAAGATGCTTCTGCTCCCACAGCGGCTTAAACGCCGACATCGATGGATGCAGCCCGAAGAAGCCGTCCAGGTCAATCACGCTCTGGTCATCGCGACGCGGGCGCGGAATGGCGATGCTCGGCCGCATGGAGTAGTACGCAGGCTCCGCGTGAGGCACTACGATGTTGAGTCCGTCAGCGGCCCCACGCTGGAAGAG
>JBAIYI010000038.1:0-3813 GCA_037915955.1 Terriglobales bacterium | reverse complement strand
CCTGCTGCACTCCGGTCGTACTGACCTGACTCCCGATCAAGCTATTTATGCGAAGCCGGAAAATCTCGTTGCCGATTGGCCTCGCAGTGCAAATGGGCAGATCGGCCTCACTGATGTGATCAGCCAGATCGAAGCTACTGTGCTCATCGGCCTGTCCACGGCGGGTGGCGCCTTCACCGAACCGATTGTTCGCGAGATGGCGCGTAAGACAGACCGGCCGATCATCTTCCCGCTCTCCAATCCCACTTCAAGAGCGGAAGCAAAGCCTGAGGATCTGATCCGCTGGACTGAAGGGCGCGCGCTGATCGCGTCAGGCTCTCCCTTTAAGCCTGTGGAATACAACGGCCGCAGCATCCCCATTGCGCAGTGCAACAACATCTATATCTTTCCCGCGATCGGGTTAGCTGTGGTCGCATCCGGTGCGCGCCGCGTTACTGAATCCATGATGCTGGTTGCAGCCCGCACGCTCGCAGCACATTCCCCTGCGCTCATTGATCCTGACGCTGCCCTGCTGCCTCCACTCACCGAACTCAGGAGCGTAGCTGCGGAAATCGCCGTAGCCGTGGGACTGGAAGCGCAGATGTCCGGACTCGCTCCGTACATGAGCGTGAAGCAGCTGCGTAACCGCGTGCTCAAGACCCAGTGGACACCAGAGTATGGCAACTTCTCCGATGAGATGGAGGAGTTGGAAGAATCCGCCTGAGACGCTGTTAGTTACACTGGAGAATGGCCAAATACAGCATTATTGGTCTTATCTAAGAGCCGTGCCACAGAAGACAGCTTTTTCAAGTAGACGTAGCGTAGATTGATTGCCCGGCCGGCTTCTCTCTCGCGTGTTGAATATAGCTGTTTGTTGCATGTAGCACAGGCGCCCCGCCTGTGCCGCAAGAATGTACCGCCGCAAATGGCCGCGAGACAGCGGTTCTCTGGATTGATGAGTCGTTCGATCACCTGATCAGATCTGAGGACTTTGAGGACAAGACTCTCTACATAGCCATGAACGCGACGCGAAGTAACCGGCACAGGCGAGGGCGCCTGTGCTACAGAGCGTATTACCGTATCGAGTCATTTGTGAGACAGCTTCCAGTTTTTTGTGGCTGAACTCGCTATATGCGGTGGAAGAAACCTTTTATTGATTTTTGCGATCACCACATAGTTCGGGTCCACCATCTCGCTAAGCCGAATCTCTGCCACTTTTGACAGCAGTTCGTACGCATCCATCTCTGAAAGCCCGTAGTCGGTGTGCATCCAGCCCACCAGCTCCGTAAATGCGATGCGTAACGCGTCATCCAGCGGACGATAAGCGCCCAGCGTCATGATGTACTGGTCATTTTCAAAGCGCGGCCAAGCGATCTTCTTCCCTTTGATCACACGCACCTGAACCCGGCTGCGCAGCGGGACTTCGATCGCGGTGCCTGCGACTTCGCCGTCGCCCATGGCAGCATGACCATCTCCAAGAAACAGCAGAGCACCCGGCGCGTTCACCGGCAGGTACATGGTGTTGCCCACGCTGGCCTCAGGCGAATCGATGTTGCCGCCGAACGCTTCCGGCACTATTGAGCTGCGCGCTTCGCCACCGGCAGGCGCGACACCTATACAGCCAAAGAATGGATGCAAGGGAATCTTCACCGTGTATTTCGAATCGAGCGCTTGAAAAGTAGCCGTGTTGGTGGCGTGATCAATGGGATAAAACCAGATCTTCTCTTTGATCGCTTCGTTGAGCATGGGCGTGTAATTCGTGGAATTGATCGCGCCGAAGCCCGGCGCCAGCGCGCCAATACCCTGGTTGCCGTCCACATCGATTTGCAGAAACTTCACCGCAAGCGTGTCGCCTGGCTCCGCGCCATCAATGAAAAACGGGCCGGTCAGCGGGTTATCACCCGTCGCCATGCTCAGCGTGTCGCCCGGCTTCTTGATGGTGTTACCGAAGCAATCTGCCGTGTTTGTCTCCAGGATGTTGCCAGACTTCAGATGCGCCACCGGAGAGTGCGACGCTGAATACGTGTACTTCAGATCGCCTGGCTTGGGAGAATAGCGGACAACTTTGCCTTCTTCAGCAGACGTTTGCGCGAAGGCACTGGCGCAGTAAAGGAGAACAACGACAAGGATTCTCATCAGGGTGACCTCGAGCGGGAATTATACTGGTCTCATGAAAGAACCAGTGCCCCCGGCCCAGCAGACTGATTCCGCAGAAGTAACCATTGTTGAGTTCTCCGCAGATGGCGAGCGGAAGGGCGAATCGCACGTGCCGAAAATCGTGAAGAGCGAGAGCGAGTGGCGGCAGCAGCTTCCGCCGCAGGCATTCGAAGTGGCGCGCCATGACGGCACAGAGCGTGCCTTCACAGGCGAGTACTGGAACGAGCACAGCAAAGGCATCTACCGCTGCATCTGCTGCGATACTCCGCTGTTCAATGCGGATACCAAGTTCGAATCCGGCACCGGCTGGCCCAGCTTCTGGCAGCCGATCGCGGAGCAAAACGTAGCCACGCTGGAAGATCGCAGCTTTGGGATGCGCCGCGTTGCCGTGATCTGCAAGCGCTGCGACGCGCATCTCGGCCACGTTTTTGAAGATGGTCCTGCGCCGACGGGACTGCGCTACTGCATGAACTCGGCGGCGCTGAAGCTGGAAAAAGCCGAGTAGCTCTCGATTTCAGTTTCGCGATTTGGCCCGCGGCCCAGGCCTGTGGTAAAAACTAAGCCTACGCCTATGCGCCTCTCAAATTAAATCTCGCTTCGTGTCCGCGATTTTCTCCGCCGGACTTGCCTGATTTTGTACGTCGGTCAGCCGAGAGCTGACAAGCTTGAGAGGAAGTTTTGAGTTACACCGCAACCCATTCCCCCACAGCGCCACGTTCGTGGATCGCCTTGCTCAAAGAGGCGATTGCCGGATCGCGCCAGGACTTCACCGCGATCTCGCTCGATCGAGCAATCTTTCTGCTTGCGGTTCCCATGGTGCTGGAGATGGCCATGGAATCGCTCTTCGGCATCGTCGACATCTTCTTTGTCGCGCATCTTGGAGCATCAGCCACAGCTACAGTCGGTATCACCGAAGGCATGCTCGTGCTCGTGATGGCCATCGCCTTCGGGCTGAGCATGGGCTGCACGGCCGTGGTCGCGCGGCGCGTAGGTGAGCATGACCGCAACGGCGCGGCCGAAGCCGCCGTGCAGTCGATTGTCATCGGCCTGGGCTGCGCGTTGCTGATCTTCTCCATATGCTTTCCGCTGGTGCCGACTTTTCTCCGCATGATGGGCGCCAGCCCGGACATGCTCAGCGTGGGCTCGCTCTATAGCCGCATCATGATGAGCTGCTCCGGAATCATCGTGCTGCTATTCCTGATCAATGCCGTCTTCCGCGGCGCTGGGGATGCCGCAATTGCGATGCGCGTGCTGTGGCTGGCCAACTTCATCAACCTGTGTCTCGATCCCTGCCTGATTCGCGGACTGGGGCCTTTTCCAAGGCTCGGAGTAACCGGAGCGGCAGTCTCGACGACGATCGGTCGCAGCATCGGCGTAGCTTACCAGCTCTACAAGCTTTCGCAGGGCAGCGCCCATCTTGAAATCCTGAAGCGGCACATACGGGTAAAGCTGCGCGTGCTGCTCAACATCCTGCAGGTTGCCGGCACCGGTGTTCTGCAGTTGCTGGTAGCGACGGCTAGCTGGCTTGCAATGGTGCGCATGATCCAGACCTTTGGCAGTCAGGCGACTGCGGGTTACACCATTGCAATCCGCATTGTTATTTTCTCCACATTGCCTTCGTGGGGCCTGGGCTCGGCGGCGGCCACGCTGGTTGGACAGAACCTTGGAGCGAAACAG
>JBAIYI010000634.1:0-5645 GCA_037915955.1 Terriglobales bacterium | reverse complement strand
GCCGCTCAGCGTTCTCGATCTCGTTATCGGGCAGTACTGGCAAGAAGCGGTCACGCGCGAAATCCTGAATCGGCGAAGCGGCGTCAGGGTGCCGCAGCATGCTTTTGGGCGTCAGCGCGATGAGCGGCTTGCGCCATGGCCGCAGCGCCTGGCGGCGCAAGAGATGAAAATATTGCGCCGCGTTCGACGGCTGCGCGATCTGGATGTTCTGGTTGGCGGCGAGTTGCAGGTAGCGCTCCAGCCGTGCGCTGGAGTGCTCCGGGCCCTGGCCTTCATAGCCATGCGGCAGAAGCATCACGAGCCCTGAAAGCAGGCCCCACTTGTCTTCGCCTGCGACGAGGAACTGGTCGATGATGATCTGCGCGCCGTTTGCAAAGTCACCGAACTGCGCTTCCCAGAGCACGAGCGCATCCGGATAGTCGCGGCTGAAGCCATATTCAAAGCCGAGCACTGCGGCTTCTGACAGAATCGAGTTATAGGCTTCAAACCAGGCCTGATCTGCCGAGAGATGGCTGAGCGGAACATAGTCCTGCTCGGTCTCGGTATCCACCAGGAAGGAGTGGCGCTGGTTGAACGTGCCGCGGCGCACGTCCTGCCCGGTAATGCGAACCGGAATGCCCTGTGTGACCAGTGACCCGAAAGCAAGGGCTTCGGCCATGCCGTAATCGAGCGGCATCTTGCCGGTGCCCATCTTCTCGCGCTGCTCCAGCAGCTTCTTGATCTTGGGATGGACATGAAATCCTTCAGGATAGGAAACCAGCCCAGCGGTGATCTGCTTCAGTCGATCTTCGGGCACTGCAGTGGCGACTTCATACTTCGGGATGTAGCGGCCGCCCACGAATTTATCCCAGTATTTGGGAAGGATGCGCAGCACCGGAGCTTTTTCCATGCTGGCAGCGCGATCGTATGCGGCGTCAATCTCCTGCTTGAAGGACGCGGTGACAGAACTGAGATCGATGCTGTGCTCGCGCGCGTAAATCTCAAACAGCGGCGGATGCGCGTTGATCTTTTTGTAGAGCAGTGGCTGCGTGATGGTGGGATCGTCCACCTCGCTGTGGCCGTGACGGCGATAACCGATCAGGTCAATCACCACGTCACTCTCGAAACGATAGCGATACTCAACCGCCATCTGCGCCACACGCAACACTGCTTCCGGATCTTCCGCGTTGACGTGGAAGATCGGGACCGGTTGGCGCTTGGCCAAGTCTGACGAGAAGCGTGAAGTATGCAGTTCGGCGGGATTGGTCGTGAAACCAATCAGATTGTTCACGATGATGTGGATGCATCCCCCGACTGTGAACCCTTTCACACCGGCAAAGTTCAGCGTCTCTGCCCAGATTCCCTGACCGGCGAAGGCTGCGTCGCCGTGCATGATGATCGGCATCACTTGCTTCTGGCCGTCGGGACCGGCGTGAGTCTGCTTGGCACGCGTGCGACCCAGAGCAACGGGATCGACTGCTTCAAGATGGCTGGGATTGGATACCAGATGCATGCGCACATGCTTGCCGCTGCGAGTAGCGTATTCGCCGGTCGCCCCCTGGTGATACTTCACGTCGCCTCCGCCCAGTACGCTGCGAGGGTCCACATCTTCGAAGCCGGCAAAAACGTTCTCCGCCGGGATGCCGACGATCAGGTTCATGACCGTGAGCCGTCCGCGATGGCTCATGGCCATGACGGCGGTGTTCGCGCCGTTCGACGCGCCGGTTTCCAAAACGGTGTCGAGCAGCGGGATGAGAGCGGTTGCGCCCTCGCCGGAGTAGCGCTTGGTTCCCAGGTAGCGAGTCTGGAGGATTTGTTCGAAAAGATCGGCCTGCATCAGCCGCTCGGCCAGCCAGCGGCGGTCCACCTGCTGCTGACGGGCGTTCTCCATCTGCTGCTGCACCCACTCGCGGCGGTCGCTCTGCGGCAGGTGCATGAACTCGGCTCCGATGGTTCCGCAGTAGGTGCGACGAGCTTCATCAGCAAGCTCGCCCTCGATACGGATTTCAGGGTAGCCGCCGGAGATTGGCCCGCCAAATGGGTTCAGGCTGGCGTCCATGTAGCCCCAGCGACGGAAAAGGTCGAAGACGCGTTCGCGTTCGGGGGATTGCTGGTCAGTAACGGTCAGTTCTGCGCTATGAGTACTCATTCAAAATGATTCCAGAATTGGCAGGTATAACAGGGCCGTCCGGCCCGGAAGCTTCACCTTTCAGGATAACACCCTGACGGGGCGTGGGCAGACTCGGGAAGCCAGTTGGTTTTGATGAGAAGAGAGCGCTGAGGGACTCGGGAAGTGGGCGTTGATGTTGAGTATCCCGCGGAATTATCCGCCCAAAAAGCAAGCGTCCTGCGAAGTGAATCGCAGGACGCCAGGCAGCCCTCCCCCAGAACTGCCTTACCACCGAGTGAGAGTCTAGAACCACACTGGCCTCGCGTCCACGTCACTTTGGTAACGTTACCCCGCACGGATATTGGCCTTGCGCCAAGCTGCACAGTGGCCGGATTCGCGCCAAACAAGCAGCATGAATTCAATGACTTAGGCGAATTGAAACTTGCCTGACGCAAAGTCATCTAATCATTTGCTAGGATAAAAGGTTGGGCGAGCCACTCAGGCGCACAGCTTAAAACAATTTTCCCAAGAAGGTAGGCATTCGGATGGCGAGCGAACGAATTCTGGAACTGACGGACGGTAACTTCGACCAGGAAGTGCTCAAGAGCGAGCAGCCGGTGATGGTGGATTTCTGGGCAGCATGGTGAGGCCCCTGCAAGGCGCTCTCGCCCATTGTGGACGAAGTGGCGGCAGCTTACTCCGGCAAGGTGCGTGTGGGCAAGATGGATGTGGATCGCAGCCCGGTGACCCCGCAGCGGTACGGCGTGCGTGGCATTCCCACACTGCTGATTTTCAAGAACGGCCAGGTGCAGGAGCAGATTGTGGGCTATGTACCCCGTGACACGATCGAGAAGGCGCTCAACAAGCACGTCGCCGCCGGGCAGACCTCGCCTGTAACCAAGAGCTAAGAGAGAATGTCTTAAGAGACCTCGGCCAGATGGCCGGGGTCTTTTTGTGTGGGCTGAATCCGGCATAAAGCGGGTACAATTCCCTCCTCCGGCTGGTCGACCGCGGCCTATCCAAATATGCCGATTCTGCTTGCGCTTTCCTTTGACTTCCGATTCCTCATTTTTCCGGCACTCCTTCTGCTCTGGCTGCTTCGCTGCTGGCTGAAGGCAGGCAAGGACCCAAAGCTGGAGGACGTGGCGCCGGAGTACGCGCCGCCGCCCGGAATTTCACCGGCCCTGGCCCGTTACATTCTCACCGGTGGGACTGACGGTACTTCGCTCGCCGCAGTCCTGGTGCAGCTCTCGGCGCGACGCATATTGAGCATCGAGCCGCGCAACGGGGTGTTCCACCTCGAGCTGCTGCAGAAAGACGCCCCGATGGAGCCAGAAGAGGCGGCAGCCGTCGGGGCCTTGTTTCAGTTTGCTCCTCCAGCCCATACACCGCCGGGCACAGCCCCGAATCAGGGTGCAATCGCCGAAGAAATCCGCGAAGCCGTGCAGAAGATCCCATCACAGCAGCTGGCATCCCGGGGTCTGGCGGTGGCTGCGGAGCTTTCTTCGGAAGCGCGTCCGGCGGTGGATATTAATCCGCGCATTCAGAAGGAAGTGGACACGGCGCTGGGGGCGATCCAGAACGTCCTGCAGAAGAGATATCAGGGCGTCTATTTCACCTGGAACTTCCGCCACGTCGGCTGGGCGATGGTCACCACATTTTTTTACTGCATCTTCACGGCCGCTTTCCTCAGCGCAGGCAACGCCTTGTTTCTTGCTTTCTGGTTTTTCTTCTTCACAGGCGGAGCCGGGACGGTTATCGCCATGTCGCAAGGCGCGAAGCCGGCAAGACCCTCGATGGGACAACGGCTGAAGGACATCATCTTCCCGCTTGCCTTTTTCGCTTTTCCGGTGGCGACGATCGGCGCCTTCTCACTGCCGAACTATTTCCTGTTCGTCATTGGAATCGTGCTGTGCTCGATCATCAACAGCGTGTTCCTGGTCCTTATGCGAGCGCCGACCCAGGCCGGCCGGCAGGTAATGCAGCATCTTGCCGGCTTCCGTGAGTTTCTGGTCCGGGTGGAGCAGGACCGAATGGAGCGGCTGAACAGCCCAGAAGAGAAAACGCGAGTGATGAATGAATTTATGCCTTATGCGGTAGCTCTGGGCGTGCGTGAGGGATGGGGAGACAGGATGGCCTCGGCGTTCTCTGATGCGGCAGTGCACCGGTAGGCAGATTGGGTAATTTTTGTAAGTTGGTAAGTTGATCAAGCGGGCCTGATCAGCGAGGTGTGTACCGCCGATCAGACCCGTGGCGAATTACCAATCACAATTACTCAATCACCCAATTTTTAGTACTTGCGCAGTACACCGATAACGCGGCCCTGTATCTGAACGGATTTGGCGGGGACGACGATGGGCTTCATGGCGGCGTTGGAAGGCTGAAGCCGGATGTTTGCACCTTCCTTGTAAATCCGCTTGAGCGTCGCATCGGATCCTTCCACCAGAGCTACCACGATCTCGCCATCGCGCGCCGTGTTTCCCTTTTCCACCAGCACATAGTCGCCGTCCACGATGTGCTCGTCTTTCATGCTCTCGCCTTTCACCTGGAGGACGAAAACATCCTTGGAGCGCGTGATGTCGCCGAGAGAAATGCTCTCCGGGTTCTCGACGGCTTCAATCGGCTGGCCGGCAGCAATGCGGCCCATAAGCGGCAATGAAATGTCATTGCTGGATTTCTGTGGCGCACGCCGGAAGAGGCCGCGGATGGGAAGGACATCAATGGAGCGGCTGCGGTTGTAGTCGCGCTTGAGCAGCCCTTTCTTCTCCAGATTGGTTACGTGTTTGTGCACCGTGGCCAGAGAGCTCAGCCCCAACCCCTGTCCGATCTCTTCAAAGGAAGGAGAGTAGCCGTTCTTCACCACAAAGTCGTGAATGTAGTCGTAAACTTCGCGCTGTCGCTTGGTAATTGCCATAAGCGAATTATTTGCGAACTGGCGGCGAATTGTCAACTGAAATTGTGCAAAGAGGGTGCGACGAACCCTATGCAGCAACTTCTCCCCCTGTCAGAACGAAAGATCAGCGCGAGCCCGCGACGACGCCCATGGTGCTCAGGATCTCATCCACGGTTGTGATAGCGCGCTCAATTTCTTCCATGGTGTTGTAGAAGTGCGGCGAGAAGCGCACGCCGGCCTTCGGGCGGAAGTCCACCAGCACGTCGCGGCGCAGCAGTTCAGCACAGACTTCCTTCGCATTCGGCATGTCAATGGCGACCGTTCCACCACGGCGCTCGGGATCACGAGGGGCATTCACCCGCCAGCCACGCTGGTCGGCAAGCTCGATGAGTTTTGCCGTCATAAGCTTTGATTTTGCGCGGATATTTTCCACGCCCGCTTCGCGGATAATTTTGAGCCCCGGCATCGCCGTGTAAAAGCCCGGGACATTCGACGTCCCCTGCATGAAGCGGAAGGGCTGATCGGCGTATTTTGTTGCGCCAATCTGGAATTCGAATGGATTCTCGTGGGCAAACCAGCCGGTGATGGCGGGTTCGAGCTTCTTTGCCAGATCAGGACGCACATAAAGATATGAAGTGCCCGCGCCGCCGCAGAGCCACTTCA
>JBAIYI010000715.1:0-3009 GCA_037915955.1 Terriglobales bacterium | reverse complement strand
GCGATCGTCGCGTTTACTTCTATCCTGAATTCATCCGGCAAAGGCATGGATGCGCTAGGCAAGCTGGTTGCCGAATTCATGCTGCCGCCCATCGCGCTGCTCGCACTGATCATGGTTGTATTCGGCGGATCGTTGATTGTGCGCGCGATGGTTTCGCCGTGGCCGGATCCGAACGCCCCTCCCGCCACTCATCTGGACCACGATTACGACGTGGATCTCGACGCGGATTTGAGCTAAGAAGCTGGTCGCTGGCGATCGCGGAATGCGAACACGATTGCCAGCAGCGGCGGCGCCAACAGCACTCCCCAGAACGGAATGATGATCCCGAGAATAATGGGCGCGAACAGCGCAGCCCAGAACGGAACCTTGGCGGTGCGCTTCATGATCCAGGGCTGAAGGAAGAAACCGTCGACGGCCATGATCAACGCGAAAAGGCCGAGAACGTAAAAGAACTTCATGGAATCGTCGCTGAACGCGCCGAGAGCAGCCGGAATAATGACCGCGATGGCTCCCCCGATGTTCGGAATGAACTGAAGAATCCCGGCGAGAAGCGCCCACAGTGGCGCCCAGGGAATACCGATGATCAACAATCCCACCAGCCATAGCACGGCCACGGCCAGCGAATCCTGGCACTGGGCGATGAACCAGTTCTTCAGCGCAGAGCCGGTGGTGCGAAGGTGGGAGCGCCAATCCATGAGTCAGTTTAACCACAAAGGACACGAAGGCACACAAAGGCGCTTTGCGTGTACTTCGTGATCCTTCGTGGCCTTTGTGGTTACAATGAACTTATGAAATTCGGCGTCATCGTCTTCCCCGGCTCCAACTGCGATCACGACAGCTACCATGCGGCCATCACCTCCACCGGCCAGCAGGCGACTATGCTGTGGCACGATTCGCACAACCTGGAAAACTGTGACGCCATTGTTGTGCCCGGCGGCTTCGCCTATGGCGACTACCTGCGCACCGGCGCCCTCGCCCGGTTCGCCCCAATCATGCAGGAAGTCAGCAAGTTTGCCGCGTCCGGCGGACTGGTCATCGGCATCTGTAACGGCTTCCAGATCCTCTGCGAAGCCGGGCTGCTTCCTGGCGCGCTGATGCGCAACGCTGGCCTCAAGTACGTCTGCAAATACGTCAACCTGCGCGTGGAAAATGCCGAGACCCCATTCACAAACGCCTGCAAGCAGGGCGAGGTGCTGCGCATCCCTGTCGGTCACATGGAGGGCAACTACTACTGTGATGCCCCTGTGCTCGAGCAGATGAAGAAGCAGAACCGCATCATCTTCCGCTACTGCGAAGAAGATGGCCGCGTCACTCCGGAATCGAATCCGAATGGCGCTCTCGACAACATTGCCGGCATCTGCAATGAAGGCCGCAACGTGCTGGGCATGATGCCGCACCCGGATCGCTGCAGCGAATCGCTGCTGGGCTCCGCTGATGGCGCTAAGATTTTCAAATCCATGGCCATGGCCCTCGTCTCTTCGCGCTGAGCTACTCTCGAATCCAGCTCTCGTCAGCCCTCCCGCCTATTCGCAGTGGCATCCAACCTCCAATTGCGCCACTCGCGAAATAGGACACTCAACGGGAGATGACGTATGCGTGCTAAATCGACTCTGTTAGGCCTTTGCTCTTTGCTGCTCATGCTTGCACTGGGCGTTGGCTGCAATACCAATAAAGCGAATACGCCTGACGTAAAAGATCAGGTCAGCAAAGCGCTCGACAACGCGGGCTTCAAGGACGTGAAGGTCGACGTAAATAACGACCGTCAACTGGTCACCCTCAACGGCGACGTGAAGACCCAGGAAGACAAAGAGCGCGCTGAAGACGTAGCGAAGAGCGCGTCCAGCGGCTTTGTGGTTTCCAACCAGATCGGCGTGCGGCCGGATGGCGTGGAGAGCTCAGCCAAGAAGATCGACTCCAACGTGGATGACGGAATTGAAAAAGACTTCAAGGCCGTGATCATCGCAAACCGGCTGGAGAAACAACATATCCGCTATGACGCGAAGAACGGCGTCCTCACGCTCAAGGGCGACGTGGACTCCGCAGGCCAGCGTTCTGAAGTGGAAAAGCTTGCCGCCGGTGTGCCCAATGTGCAGCAGGTGGTGAACGAACTGGACGTAAAAGGCGCGAAAAAACACCGTGACAACGGCACAACCGCGCCGTAAAATGCCTGCCAGGTTGTAAAAGAACAATTCAGCTACTCTAAGGACGGCCAAGACTTCGGCCGTCCTTTCGATTTGCTGCTGCGCCTGAGCACAATCTTGGATCTTCCGGAACTCAAATTTCGAAATCGTGAACGCTTCCTTGTTTACCACGCACCATGCGTGCGGAAAGCCGCCATTCAAAGCAACACGGCCCATGCGGGCCGTGTGTTTCGAACGATTACGTTTGCGCGCTGAGTTACAGATTCTTCTTCGTCCAGTCGCCAATGCGCTGGAGCGCCAGATCAAGGTTCTCCATGGAATTGGCTATGCTGAATCGCAGATAGCCTTCACCGAACTTGCCAAACGCCGTCCCGGAGAGGCACGCCACGCCGGCCTGATCCAGCAGGGCCTGCGCCAGGTTCTTTGACGTCCATCCGGTCTTGGTGATGTTCGGGAATGCATAAAACGCGCCGTGCGGAAGCTTGCAGCTGAAGCCGTTAATCTTGTTCAGCCCGGCAATAAACTTGTCGCGCCGCGCCATGAACTGCTGCCGCATGTGCTCAACCGACGACTGGTCGCCCTTGAGCGCCTCAATTCCCGCGATCTGCGTGAAGCCTGCGCTGCATGAGTTGACGTTAGTCATCAGGCGGCCGAAATGGACGGCCAGGTCCTTGCGCATCACGCCGTAGCCCAGGCGCCAGCCGGTCATTGCATAGGTCTTAGAGTATCCGTCCAGCATGATCACGCGATCGCGCCAGCCAGGCAGCGACATCAGCGAGAGATGCTTTCCTTCGAAGACCAGCCGGCTGTAGATCTCGTCAGACAGCACCATGATGTCGCGATCGCCAATCGCGGCGGCAATGCCCTC
>JBAIYI010000219.1:0-1504 GCA_037915955.1 Terriglobales bacterium | reverse complement strand
CGCGACGAACGCCTTGGCAATGTTCAGGGCGTCCATGGTGACAAAAGCATTGTCCTCCAGATGGATGGCGCGATCGGCGCCCTTGGCCAGCCCTTCGCGGACAACCTGCTGTGCCCGAGCCGGGCCGGCGGTGATTACCACCACTTCTCCACCGTGTTTCTCTTTCTGGCGCAGCGCTTCTTCCAGCGCGTAGGCATCCGGTTCGTTGACTTCATAGGAGACATCGTCGCGGATCCAGGTGCCATTTTCGTTGAGCTTGAGCGGAGCGTCTTTCTGCGGGACCTGCTTCATGCAGACCAGAATCTTCATAGAGAGTTTTTCCTGTGCTTATGAAAACCAGATACTTGGATGACGAGACGCAGGGTAATGTTCAGCCCGGCGCCTAAGGTGAAACCAGCAAGTATAAACGAGGAAAGGGGGCTATGGCAGCAAGGAGCCGGGCGCGGCGGGAGGATGCGTGATCAGGAACACAGGCAGGATGTGATTCGTGATCCCGTGGCATTCGGGAGTGGCGCCCTTACTCCAAAAACGCGACGGACTGCACACCCGCCACTTCAAAGCGCTTGCGGCAGCGGATGTTCTTGCACGCCACCATGTCATCGCGACGAACCATATAAGACTGGGCTTTGGCGAACTTCGCCCGGTCGCGTTCGTCAGCCCGCGGCGGCAGCTGCCGTTTTTTGGTGCGCACCAGCCATGCGAGTTCGTACTCGTTTGCCGTCCGGCAATGCGGGCAGGTGAGAGTGTGCGGCTTTTTGGATTCCTTCTCGTCGTAGAAATCGCGCTCTTCCATTCCCCCTATTTAAACACAAGCACGGAAAATTCAGGGACAACCACGAAGAAGGCCGAGCTACCAAAGCTTGGGCGGAAGCTGAATGACGCAACGATGTCGGAAGCTTGCGAGCAGCTGACATCGGCAGCTCGTGCGGTCGCGTGCCAAAATACCTTGATGACCCTTCGTCTCCTTTGTGGTTAACTGTTTGGAATGCCGAGTAAGAAGAAGAAAAAGACATTCACCGCTACCAAAGCGGTCAAAGCCATGTCTCGGAATGCAATTGGGACGGTGCCTCCTGTGCGCCGGGAAGAGAGCACTCTTCGTAGCAAGAAAGAGAAGCACAGGCCGACGATCAGCCGCTTGCTTTCTGAGGCGGAGTAGTTCAAGGGGTGCGTGCGGGTTTCAGGCGGTTGTCCCTGCCAGCCCCAATTCACCAGCCACGGTCTTCATGGCCTCAATGCAGAAGGCGATATGCTCCTCCAGATCCACACCCAGATCAGCCGCGCCATTGATGATATCGTCGCGATTGACGCTGCGGGCGAAGGCCTTGTCCTTCATCTTCTTTCGGATTGATTTGGCTTCGCATTCCGCGAGCGACTTGTTGGGTTTAACCAGCGCGCTTGCGGTGATGAAGCCGGCCAGTTCGTCACAAGCGTAAAGAACTTTCTCCATTTTGCTTTCGCGGGTCACGCCGCTGTAGTCAGCATGGGAGAGGATGGCGCGCCGGAT
>JBAIYI010000678.1:0-1869 GCA_037915955.1 Terriglobales bacterium | reverse complement strand
AACAGATTTCTGTGAGTTTTGTTCATCGATCCTCCAGTGTCTTGAGCGATTTCGCCGATCATAACAAATATGAGGATGACTGTCACAGCTTCAGATTCGTGGAATTTGCGTAATTCGTGGCAGATTTAAAGCGATCTCAGAAGGAATGAGCTGATCTGATAGCCATCGATGAATTTGAAAGGAAACTCGCCCAGAGAGTAATGGCCGCACGGCAGCACCACCACCTTGTGGGGGATACGCCGCAACCGGATCTGTTCGATCATGGCCTCCGAATATTCCGGAAGGAAGGTGGTATCGCAGCTGCCGTAGATAAAGAGCGATTTCCGCTCACTTCGCGCGTAGTGGTCGACATAGCAGAGAGGAGTGATCGCCATCCAGGATTCGCGCAGCTCTGCCAGGCTGATCTTCCCTTCCAGGCCCTCACGGATGTGGCGGGTGGTCAGTCCTGTCCAGACCACGTCTGCGAAATAAAGTGAAAAGAGGTTGAAGACGTTTGCTCGCAGCCGTGCGTCGTGAGCACTCGTCAGAAAGGCATAGCACGAACCGAGGCTGGTGCCCACAATGCCGAACCTTGAGTATCCCTGCGCCTCCAGCCAGTCCAGGCAGCAACGGGCGTCGATCACGGCTTGCCGGGTGGCGTCGATCGTGCGGGCGACATTGGCAGAAACCGCGTAGTCCGCGCGATGCAGTTCACTCGGCATGCGCAGATCGTGGTAGGGAAGGCTGACACGCAATGTCGAAATGCCCAGGCGGCTCAGTGTGCGGCAGAGCGCCATGTGCTGATCGATCCTGGCATTCCAATGGGGCAGGACCAGCACGGCTCTCTGCCTCGGCTCCTTTGCCGGGAACCAGTGGCCGACGGCCGTGTTGTTCTCTTTGCAGGGGGTAGTCACGGGCGAAGTGAACCGCAGCACATCACCCTCCATTGAGAAATCTTTTGGAGTGCGATAGCCGAAGAAGCGATCGCTCTGTCGGACCGCAGCCAGGCTCAGGCGGCGCAGATATTCTGCAGGGTCATCCCCATCAGAAGCCAGCTGCAGCGTGCAGGGCCAATCGCGGGTCCAGTCAAGCCCCCACTCGAAATCACGGACAACGCGGTCCGTCGTCCGTGCTGCCAACATCTCTTCGCGTCTTTCGATCCTGCTCCGGTAGCGGCGCCGGAGCGCCTGAAGGATGGACGCGATCCAGGTCTGCGAACGCGTGGAGGTTTGGGCCATAGGAGTCGTTCCGTCTGCAACAAAGATCAATTATGTTACAGGATCCAGAAAATCACGCAGACTGTTGATCTGCTGCATACTCCCAGACACAACCCGCCCGTGCCGGCCCCAATCGAAGGCAGGGCGTCAACGATCTTGAGACGTATGATTCAGATCCCGCGGCGCAGATCCGAACGCGAGAGTGAGGGAGGCAGTGGCTCTTTTGAAGGCTGCACCGATCAATGTGTGCTGCGCTTCAAACGTCGGAGCCGGTTGGCTTCGTTACGCGCCCCCGCCGAGTACCTTATATAGCGTAACCAGATTGCTGAGCCGCGCGAGGCGAACGCCGACCAGCTGCTGTTGAGCAGCATATAGCGCCCGTTGAGCGACGAGAACGCTGAGATAGCTGTCGATGCCCCCTTTGTATCGTGCTTCGGAGAGACGGTAAGTTTCCTCCAGCGAATTCACCAGGGACTGCAGTGAATCCTGCTGTGCCACGAGGTTAGTCCTCAGCATCAAAGCGTCGCTCACTTCCCTGAAAGCCGACTGGATGGCCTTCTCATACTCGGCAACGGCCATATCCCGGTCCACCTCCGCCGCTCTGTAGCCGGCCCGCCGGGCCCCGTAGTCGAAAATCGGCAGCACTGCCTGCGGCGCGAAGTTCCAGGTTCCG
>JBAIYI010000069.1:0-2727 GCA_037915955.1 Terriglobales bacterium | reverse complement strand
ATTTCATACGTTCCGGGGGCTCTATGGCCGAAGCTTTTGCATCCACGTTGAAACAGCTTGATGAGGCGCTGACGCGCTATGTCCGTCCTGATACTTTTCCGGTTGCAATCCGAATGCTGAAGAAAGGGGAGCCGATCCCCGAAGGTGTGAAGATTCCCAGCAAGAGCATGGGGGAGCAGTGGATTGTGTGCCAGTCGATCGGGGTGGCACGGCGCTACGGCTGGGGCATCGCGGTGGGTAAAGATGACGTGATCTGCCCGCTGGCGGCGATTGCCTTTGGATTTCACGCGCCCAGCGAGGAGTATCTGAAAGGTTTTATTTCCCGTGGGATGTACTGCAAAGATGAAGCCGCCGCTACTAACCTGGAAGCCAATACGTGGAGATTTGAGCCCGGCACATACGACTACGTATGCGTGGCGCCGCTGAACCGGGCGACTTTCGAGCCGCACGTGGTTGCGTTGTACGCGAACAGCGCGCAGGTGCTGCGGCTTGTGCATGCCTCGCTTTATAAACGCGGGGGACGCGTGGTTTCCACCAGCGGCGGCAGGCTGGACTGCTCCGAGATCGTGATTCAGACGCTGACCACAAATGAGCCCAAGGTGATTTTGCCGTGCACGGGCGATCGGGTGTTCGGCATGGCGCAGGACAACGAGATGGCGTTTGCGTTTCCGTGGGGATACGCGCAAGAGATCGTGGAAGGGCTGGAAGGAACGCACGCGGGAGGGACGCGGTATCCGATCACCGTGGCGATGAGAGATACGGTGACGATGCCGAAGTCATATCAGGAGCTGATGAAGATGCTGGAGGAGAGGGAGAAGGCGGGGAAGGGATGACCGCAACTCACGGGAGCTCATGTTCCGCTCAGGATGGTCGTGGCGATAGGGACTACAGAAATACATAGATCCTTCGACTGCGCGCTCGCTTACATTCGCGCTCCGCTCAGGATGACGAATTTGAAAAGCTTACAAACACTACAGCTGAAATGATTGCCAGCGATTAGTGCCGCTCAGTTGGGCCAACGTAAAAACGCGCAGGCAGGAGTGCCCATTCGACTCCTTCGCTGCGCTCACTCGCTCAGGGCAGGCTCTGCGCTCCACCGTCAAAAGGCTTCGTCCGTCGCAGCCGAGTGCGGCTGCGCTCCACAGTTGTCCTGTTCTGGTCTTTTTTGGCTCACGCGAAGCTGCAGCGGAGCAGATCCCTCACGTTCGGCCTCAGCAAGCCTGGGCCTCAGTTCGGGATGGGTCCTTCAGAGGGGTGGTATCCGAACAGATCAACGAGAGCCGCGTTGGGGTGAGGCGCAGTTTGCATAAACAGAAATTGTATGGTGCAGCGCCGATGTGCAGTTGAGGATTATTCAGTCGATCACATTAGTAGGGGATTAAGCGCTCGACACGCAGGCGTGTGTTCTGCGTCACGGTTGCTCAAAAGAGCAGCGGGGAATGCTAGAAACCTGCGCGGAATCGGTTTAAGATTGAAGTTTCGCATAGCGATGCAGCCCCCAACCTTAGGTTCCGGAGAATATCAATGAGTGTAACTCCCGTATCACAGCCCCAGGCTCAATCCGTTACGAAATCCCAACAGGGAACACAGTATGTGTTTTTCTTTGGCGGAGGAAAAGCCGAAGGCAACGGCAAAATGAAAGACGTTCTGGGCGGCAAGGGTGCCGGACTGGCAGAGATGACCAACGCCGGATTACCGGTGCCTCCGGGATTCACGATCCAGACTGAGGCGTGCCGCGAATACATGCGTGCCGGCAAGACCTCTGACACGGTGCACCAGGAGACGTTGAAGGCTCTGGAACGGCTGGAGAAGTTGCAGAACCAAAAGCTGGGGTCGGGCGAGAATCCGCTGCTGGTAAGCGTGCGCTCAGGAGCGAAGTTTTCGATGCCCGGCATGATGGACACGATCCTGAACCTGGGGTTGAATGACGAGAGCGTGAAGGCGCTGGCAAAGAAGAGCAACAACGAACGCTTTGCCTACGACTCTTATCGGCGGTTAATCCAGATGTTTGGCAACGTGGTGCTGGACATTGAGAAGCACGCGTTTGATGAAGTCTTTGACGGACAGAAGAAGAAAAAGGGTGTGAAGCTTGATACCGAGCTCACAGCGGCCGATCTGCAGGAAGTGATTGCCGCGTACAAGCAGGTGGTGAAGAAAGAAGCGGGTCGCGACTTCCCGCAGCAGCCCCTGGAGCAGCTTGAGATGGCAAGGGACGCGGTGTTCCGCTCATGGCTGAACGATCGCGCGAAGGTGTATCGGCGCATCAACAACATTTCTGACGATCTGGGCACTGCGGTGAACGTGCAGGCCATGGTGTTCGGCAACCTGGGCGAGACCAGCGGCACGGGCGTGGGCTTTACGCGCAATCCTGCGAACGGCGAGAAGGAATTCTACGGCGAGTTCCTGATGAATGCGCAGGGTGAGGACGTGGTGGCCGGCATTCGCACGCCGGTACACATCAGCGAATTGAAGAAGCTGATGCCGGAAGTTTACGACCAGCTCCGCGACATTACAACGCGGCTGGAAAAGCACTACCGCGACATGCAGGACTTTGAATTCACCATCCAGGAAGGCCGGCTGTACATGCTGCAGACGCGTAACGGCAAGCGCACCGGCCGGGCCGCTGTGCGTGTGGCAATTGACATGGTGAATGAAGGCTTGATTAAGACGGAAGAGGCGATCTTCCGCGTGGAGCCGAACCAGCTTTATGACTTCCTGGTGCCGAAA
>JBAIYI010000346.1:0-1590 GCA_037915955.1 Terriglobales bacterium | reverse complement strand
CCAGTATCACAGCCACCTGGGCGCCGGCGGGCTGCGACTGGAGTTCGGGAAGTTTTACCGCGGGGAGTACATCGGCTATCTGGGCGGCGAAAAGATCAATTCCGGCAACTACACCGGCGCCGGCGAGTTGCTGCTCCGCAATGAGTTCTTTCTACGCCACTGGGAATTTGAAGCCAACTATTCCCACTTCCAGCTGGTGCAGAGCACAGCCGCATTTCATGCCAATGAAGTCAGCGGCTCAGCGGGCTACCGCTTTTAGACGGAGAGAGAGCCAATGACAGCCAACATGTCAAAGCAAAAATTCCGGATCCTGGTGGTGGACGATGACGACTCGGCGAGAGGTTTCCTCACCTCCGTTCTCACCGCCGAAGGTTATGACTGCCTGAGCGCCAACAGTATCAGCGCGGCAGAACAGGTTCTGCGGCAGGAGACGGTGCAGCTTGCCTTCCTCGATCTTTATCTCGGAACAGCCAACGGCCTGAACGTTCTAGACCTAATCAAGGTGCTCCAACCGCACTGCGCCTGCGTGATGATGACCGCGCAGATGAGTGTGGAGACGGTCGCAAAATCTCTGGGCGCAGGTGCACTGGAATACCTGAGTAAGCCGCTGCTGATCGATGATCTGCTGGCCATTGTGCGCAAGGTGCAGGCCTCACAGCAGGAATCGAAGGCGACCGCAGCTACGGAAGAAGACGGTCCCGAGACCTCGATCATCGGCCGTACGCCAAAAATGCTGGAAGTCTATCGCGCGATTGCGCGCGTCGCTCCCGCAGATATCAGCGTGCTCATTCTTGGGCCCAGCGGATCGGGAAAAGAGCTTGTCGCCCGCGCCATTCATGATCACAGCCCGCGCGCAAAAATGCCGTTTGTGCCTGTGAATTGCGGAGCTCTGCCGGAGAACATCCTGGAAAGCGAGCTCTTCGGCCACGAGAAAGGCGCCTTCACGGGTGCGGACAGCAGCCGTGCCGGCCTGTTTGAAGCCGCAAATGGCGGCACACTCTTTTTAGATGAAATCTCAGAGACCAAGCCCAGTTTTCAGGTAAACCTGCTGCGTGCGGTACAGGAACAGCAGATTCGCCGCGTCGGTTCGCACAAATATACGCCGATCAACGTACGCATCCTGGCTGCCAGTAATCGCGACCTTATCAAGATGATGGCTTCGGGCCAGTTCCGTGAAGACCTTTATTACCGGCTGAGCGTTGTGGAGATCAAGCTGCCCAGCCTGGAAGAGCGTCGTGAAGACATCCCTCTGCTGGTCCAGCATTTTCTTAAACGGGCCAACGAGAAGAACAAGCGCTCGGTAAAAATCACTGACGCCGCCATACAGGCCCTGACCACCGCTTCGTGGCCCGGGAATGTGCGCGAACTGGAAAACGTGGTGCAGCGCCTGGCCATCTTCTGCACCTCCGGCGAGATTGGTGTGGTCGACGTGGAGAGCGAACGCCCGCCGGTTTACAACAACGGATCGAGCAATGGCGATGCGGCGGCGGCTGTATCCGCGGGATCCCTGGAAGACATGGAGCGGCTGCACATTGCGCGGGTTTTGCAGGAGCACGGCGGCAACAAGTCGCGCGCCGCGAGCGCTCTGGG
>JBAIYI010000848.1:0-2823 GCA_037915955.1 Terriglobales bacterium | reverse complement strand
TCGATTGCGTAAGCTGCCGGCTTCATCGCCTGGTAGAAGCGCTTCCACACCTGCTCCTTCGGCATGAGCGAGTCCAGAGTCTTGTACGCCATGTACTGGGCAAAGCCTTCTTTGAGCCAGAGATCGTCAAACCAGCGCATGGTCACCAGATCGCCAAACCACTGGTGCGTGAGTTCGTGCAGCAGCAGCGTGTCGCGATTCAGGTGGTCGCTGTGCGTGGGTTCGGTGCGGAACAGGATCGACTCTTCGCGCAGAAACGTGGCGCCGGCGTGCTCCATGCCGCCATAGGCAAAGCCGGGGATCAGCACCATGTCGTACTTGGGGAAGGGATACTTCTGGTCGAAATAGTCGGCCAGGAATTCCATTCCGTCGAGCGTGATTTTCTGTACTTCCGGCGCTTCCTTCTCCGCACGCGCCTGCTTTGAGCGCCGCACAAAGATGTGCGCCATGTCCTCTTTCGGGCTGCGGATCTCCACGAACGGCCCGGCGGCAAAGGCAAACAGATAGGTGCTGATCGGCTTGGTCGCAGCGAATGACGTACGCCGCCGGCCCGGCTCCCACGACTGGACCTCGCTCACGTCACCATTGGAGACGGCTACCCAGTCTTCCGGCGCGCTTACCGTCAGGCCAAAGCGCGCCTTCAGGTCAGGCTGATCGAAGCATGGGAATGCCATATCGGCGTCCATGGGCACAAACAGCGAGTAGATGTACTCGTTGCCGTCATCCTTATCCTCAAAGCGCGTGATCGCCTTGCCCGCCGTGGCCACCGGCGCGGCATACTCAATTTCCACCAGGTTGTCCTGCGGCTCGTGCTCAATGTATTTCAGCTCCAGGCTCTCCCCCACCGGACGCCCCAGATTGTCCGTCACCACACCGGAATTTCTGGCTTCCGCGGCCAGGTCTTTGACGTTGGTAGAGACCTTCAGCAACTCGCCCGGCAGCGCAATGTGCCCGTTGTCGATCTTTGCCGGCACATCTTTGCCGTTGACCTTAATTGACTTCAGCGTGCCGCCGCGAAAATCGAGCAGCAGGTTCCCCTTTACCGCCGACCTCAGCTGAAACATCACCTGCTCTTCCCCGGTGATGTGGTCCGCATGGGGCCGGACATCCAACAGCAGCACGTACCGGATGTCTCCGATCAGCTCCGCGCGCTGCTTCGCCAGTTCGCGCGGAATTCCTAGCGGGGCTTCCTGGGCCGTGGCACCGGCGATCATAAACAGCAACACAAATCCAAGAGCCAACCACGAAGGACACGAAGGCACACGAGGGATTCTGAAGTAGTTCTGGACAGCGGCGCGTTTCCGATGAGCTGTTGGCCCGATGATCCGATGGCCCGATTCAAGATCACCCGATCTGGGCTGCTCTGCTCCCCTTTGTGCTCCTTCGTGTCCTTCGTGGTTACCCCGGGGGTGTACCCGGTCAACCCCGAAAACAAAGGACTTACGTTGAAGCACCCCGGGGATCATCCCGGCATTCGCGGGACTCGCCTTCGCCCCAAATTCGTGTTTGGCCAGCTCCACCATCCACCCCTAAAATCGAACTAAGATATTGCAAACAAATGAGTTAAGCTAGCATGTTTTCTGGATTTTGGCAAGACAATTCTCCCGAGCCTTCGCGTCCTTCGTGTCCTTTGCGGTGAATCCCCGGTTTTTCCGATTCCGGCGATTCCGGCGATCTGCACTTGTTAGTATCTTTTCCGCTACTCACAAATCTCACTTGCTCGGAGAACAACTCAACCGCCTATGACCCATTTCTCTCGCAGAGCATTTCTCACCCACACATCTTGTTTTGGAGCTTTTTACGCGCTGGCCCGGCTCATGCCTGTTCAACCGCTGGAAGCCATGGCGCTCACACCTGACTCGCGCATCTCGCAGACGCCCATCGTGGATAAAGGCTTCGCCAGCGTGCGCAAGGTCGGCAATGGCCTGTACGCCACCATCTCTGATCCGTCAAAAGGAACCACCACACTCTGTAATGGTGGCTTCCTGGTCGGCAAAGACGCCGCGATGCTGCTGGAAGGCTTCACCACCGCTGACGGCGCCGCCTTCCAAATGGACACGCTGCGCCAGGTCTCGCAGGTCCCGGTGAAGGCCGCGCTCGACACTCACTACCACTTTGACCACTCCATGGGCAACGCCTACTATGGCGCGCACGGCGTGCCGCTCTGGGCGCATGCGCAAGCCGCTAAGCGGATTGTCGAGAATTACAGCCCGCTTCAGGGCGCAGACAAAGACGGCGTGCTCGGCCCCATGGAAAAGCGCGTGAAAGACGCCAAGACGGAAGCTGAGAAGGCGCACGCGCAGAGCGACCTTGCCGCCATGACCACCGTCTTCGGCGTCGCGAACAACAGCATCCTGGCGCTGCCGAATCATCCCATCGATCCGGCCAAGCTCCCGATGAACGTTGACCTGGGCGGGCTGACCGCGGTGATCGAATCTTACCCCGGACACTCCGGTACTGACCTGATCGTACGCGTGCCCGAGCAGAACGTCGTCTACACCGGCGACCTGCTTTTCAGCGGATGGTATCCGGTCGCCTTGGACGAGAAGGCCACCATCTCCGGCTGGCGCGCCACGCTGGCCAAGTTCGCCGCGTTCGACAAAGACACCATCTTCGTCCCCGGTCACGGCCAGATCTGCGGCCAGGAAGGCATCGCCAGCATCCGCGAGGTCTTTGACGACATCTCCGCCCAGGCGGAAAAAATGTTCAAGGCCGGCGTGCCCCTCGCCGAAGCCCAGCACCGCTACGTGGTGCCGGACAAATTCAAAAACTTCCCCATCTTCGCCTGGGGCTTCACCATCGGCCCAGCGATTGCCAAGCTGT
>JBAIYI010000431.1:0-1567 GCA_037915955.1 Terriglobales bacterium | reverse complement strand
GAGCCCGAAGTAAACGCCGCCCACTACTTTGCTTTGCTTGTAGAGGTTCTCCAGCGCAATCTCCATCCGGCGGTTCATCACCATCCAGCGATAGAGCTCCACGTGCTGCTCAGGCGAGAGATACTTTGACCGCCGGATGGGCGGCACCGGCGTATCCAGCTTGCCCCGGATTTCGTAATGGACTTCAGGGCCGTCGGTGATTTCCAGAACTTCGAACTCAGGCTGCTCCAGCCGCCAGTCGGGAATTCCATACTGGTTGACGCGCACTGCGGGAGGTTTGGCGGACGACACACTCGGCGCAGACGCGGCAGACTTCTTCCCGCCGGTTCCGTTCCGACCGTTTGCTGCCGATGCCTGCTGCGTTTTCTTGCCGTTGGACTTTGCTGGTTTGGACTTCGTGGCCATACGCGACCAACCAGTTTACTACTGAGCGGTAAACCTTGCCTTCTCCGCGCCTCCGCGGTGGAAGGAGAGCTACGCAGCTGGCTGCTGCTCCCGCTTCGCCCTTCGCTCCTCGCACTCCTTGCGGATGTGCTCGTACCGCTTCTCCAGTTGGTCCAGCTCTTCGTCAGAGAGCTTCTGGATATCAATCAGATCATCATTCGCCGGATGGTGCGAACGGATCAGCTCATCCAGCTTCAGGTGCAGCGCTTTGGCGTCGCGGTTCTGGGTATTCTGAATCAGGAAGACGACCAGGAAAGTTATGATGGTCGTCGCCGTGTTGATCACCAGCTGCCACGTATCAGAAAAATGGAAGATGGGCCCGCTCGCAGCCCAGCCGGCGAGCATGACTACGGCAAGAAAAAACATATACGGATGCCCGACCACCTGGGCTGTTCCACTGGCGAAGCGGCTGAACCAGAGATTCAGGCCGCCAGTGCGCTTGATTTCCTCGTGCGCCTGCGCATAGGGCTTGCGATTCTTGGGGGAATGCTGGGACATGGGGCGTGTCCTTTTACGTCTTGCCTGCTTAGATGAGAAAAGCTGCCCTGAAGTTGGTGCTATGCAGCTACTAGCGAGTAGCTAGGTGCTCGAAGCTGTCTCACGCCAGATAAATGTCCTCTTCGCTCGCCATCTTCCTGATCGGCTCCGGCGCGCGCGAAGGCGTGTCCTGATTGGCAGGTTCCTGTGCTTCGGACGCATCAGAGAATGGCCCAGGTACTCCGGCCAGCAAGGCATCGAGCGAATTCAGCCACAGCGTCTGGGATTCGAACACCCGGCCGAAATGGCGCGAAGCCAGCTCCCCAACCTCTTCCAGTGACGGTACGGTCCTGCCGCGGCCCACGAAAGTCTCCTGCATCTCTGCCCCCAGCGAAGTCACGGGCTTGTCGGAAATTCCGCAGGGCACAATCAGCTTAAAGTAGTCCAGATTCGTACTCACATTCAGGGCAAAGCCGTGCGAGGTGACAGCCCGCGAGATATGCACCCCAATCGCCGCGATCTTGGCCGGCGGTTCGTTCTGTGTCCATACGCCGGTGAGCCCGGGCACGCGCTCGCAGGGCACGCCCAGGTCGCCGCAGGTGCGGATCAGCGCTTCTTCAATCTTGCGCACAAACTCAACCGCGCC
>JBAIYI010000427.1:0-6706 GCA_037915955.1 Terriglobales bacterium | reverse complement strand
GACTCTGCCCCCGGAGATCACACTGGCGGATCCGATCCGAGTCCGATGCAGCGGCAAGGTCCTGCGTGTGGAGCAGCGAGGGCAGGAACAGGGCGTGGCCGCAACGATCGAAAAATACGACTTTGTGGGCGAGGATTAGGCCGGTCTTCCCAGCCACTCAACCGAATGAATCACAGCCTTGTTTTGCGCTTCAGTGCGACCGCACTCCTGCTTATGTCTGCGGCGTTGTCCGCTCAGCAGCAGCAGTCAGCCAAGCCTATCGGTGAACTCTTCGCCGCTGACGATGGCGCCAAACTGGTGCAGCCCGCCGGCGCCGGGATGAGCGTTGTTCCAGGTTCCGAACTCTCCGCAGGCATTGCACCGGCGCGGCTTCGGCTTTATCGCGGTGGCCAGGTGAGAATCTGCCCGCGCAGCACCGTCAGCGTGAATTCGGGCAAGTTCGGTCTCATGTTCGCCATTGGCACAGGAACCATGGAAGTCGATTACCCCGTCGCCCAGCGCGGCGCCGATTTCGTGATAACCCCAGACCTGAGTCTGCAGCTTTCCGGGCCCGGAAGTTACCACTTTTCGCTCGGTATAAAGAAGAATGGCGATACCTGCGTCAAAGCCCTTCCGGACAACCACGGCGTGATCCTTGTCACCGAACTTCTGGGCAATTCGGTGTACAAAACGAGCATTGCGGAAAGCACCATGTTTCGCGCAGGCAAGCTAAATTCAAATGCGGCACTGACGGAAGAGTGTGGATGTCCGATCAGCGCGCCGGCGATCCAGGCTTCGGCAACTCCCCCTCCCGTCGCCTCACAAAACCTGAACCAGGCAGGCGGACCCGCGATGACAGCGAATCCTGTCCCCGATGCCACGGCTCCGTTGCCGGCGGACCGGCCCGGACAGGTCCATGTGGAAGTGGACACTCCGTTTGTGTTTCGGGCCAACGCGGCAGGAGTAAAGCCTTATTCAGTGGCGAAATTGAACTTAGCGAGCCTCCCGAACGTGTATTTTCTGCAAGAAAAGGTGGAACCAATCGTACTTCTTGAAAAACCAGCACAGGTGTCTGTGCGGGCCGAGGCTGTGGCATCCCCTCCGGCGGACCAGCCAGAAAAGAAGGAAAAGAAAGAAAAGAAGGGCTTTTTTGGAAAAATCGGAGGCTTCTTCGGCGGACTGTTCCATCGTTGAACCCAGTGGGATTAGGGCCGCACCCCGGGAGTACAGGTAACCCCATGCACTTTTAGGAAACAAATTCCGCAGCAAGGCGTCTATACTGGAAGGAAGTCATGTCTCCGCTCGAAACAAATAAACAAGCCGAAACCCCGGGAAAGCCGGCAGCCGGAGATGCACCATCCGTGCAGCAGCAAGTGATCAAGCTGAAGCGCGAGCAGGCCACTGATGCGCAGTTAACCACGCTATTCGGTGGTGGCTACGGACAGTATCGCGTCCGGCCGGAAAATTTCCTGCTCTCTGTGGTGACCCACACCGCCGTAGTGGCGGCGATCCTGTGGCTCTTCCACGTCACCATTGCGCCCAAGTTGGTGGAACCAAAGAACACTGCCAGTATCGAACTGGCTCCCTATATCCCGCTGCAGGTGGGTAAGAATGGTCCCAGCGGTGGCGGTGGCGGTGATGCCAGCAAGCTTAAGGCTTCCGCAGGCACGCCCCCGAAGGCAGCGAAGCAGCAGTTCACGCCGCCCGTGGTTCTGCAGACTCACACGAGCAAGCTGATGGTTGAACCCACTGTCGTGGCCGACTTGAAGATTGCCCCCAGCGCCCAAATAGGTGATCCGCTCTCAAAACTCATGACGCCTTCCAACGGCACGGGAATCGGTGGCGGCATTGGTAGCGGCGACGGCGGTGGCGTAGGTTCGGGCCATGGCGGACCAGGAGTCGGTCCTGGAATCTTCCACATTGGAAACGGTGTGAGCGCGCCGCGCGCGATCTACACACCGGAACCGGAATTCTCAGAAGAAGCCCGGAAATCGAAGTACCAGGGCGTGGTTGTGCTTGAGATCGTGGTCGGGGCCGATGGCCGCGTACGCGATCCTCGCGTGATCCGCTCGCTGGGAATGGGCTTGGATGAAAAGGCCAAAGAGGCGGTGAGGAACTGGAAATTTGATCCCGCCAAAATGAATGGCCGTCCGGTGGCCGTGGAAATGGCCGTGGAAGTCAGCTTCAACCTTTACTAAAGTCAGCCAGGCGAAACGATCCCGGGGACTGTTCAGCTCTCAGGAGGGACATGAATCTGCGTCGCTTGTCTGCTGTTTTGGTGGCCTTGGCCTGTGTCTGCCTTCCTCAACAAACGCCCCAGCGGGCTCATAGCTTCGTTGAGTTTGTCTCCGCGTCCAACGTGTCAGTCACCCCGGGACATTCCAATCCGGTGGAGTTCACCTTCCATGTTGAGGATCCCTACCACATCAATTCGAACCAGCCGCTAACGGAAGAGCTGATTCCCACGCAGCTGCATTTCTCTCTGCCGGCGGAGGTCGGTATCGGACGGATTCAATACCCGGCAGGCAAGCTGGTCAGCTTTCCCTTCGATCCCAGCACAAAGCTCAGCGTTTACTCCGGAGATGTGGTAATCCGCGCTCTGGCGATGGCGCCCAAGTCGGCGGCATCAGGGACGTACACGATCAATGGCGAAATGAAATATCAGGCTTGCGATAACAATGCGTGTTATCCGCCCAAAAAGCTGCCATTCAGCTTCAACGTGAAGATTGCAACCAAGGCAAGGGTCAAGACCAGGCGCTAACGAGCCTGAGCTGCGCAAGTTTTTTGGAAAGAACAAAAGAGCAGATGGAACGCATCTCCCTTCGCTACTCGACAGCCTCTTCCAGGAGGCCCTTCTCTTTTTTCTCCTGGCATTCGATGCAATAGCGGGTCCACGGAACGGCCTCAAGCCGCTTGGTGTTGATCTCGTTTCCGCAACTGATGCATTCGCCGAAACTGCCTTCACGGATGCGCTGCAGAGCTGTCTCCACCATGTTCAGCAACTGGCGCTCATTGTTGCTCTGGGAAAACAGGAATTCCTTCGTGTAGGAACTGGCCGCACGATCAGCAATATCCTGCGTCTGGTCCTGGTCGGCGATTCTGCCGTCTTCTTCGATTCGGCTCACCGCTTTTCTCAGTGCCTGCTGGCGTTCTTCCAGCTTTTTCTTGAATGAGTCCAGCTTCTTTTTGTCCATGTGGTTAGGAGAAATAATGTTATTCGCCATATAAGATACCGTCAAATTTGAGAACAAGATTAGATGCAGTAGTTGAGCACGTTGTTAGGAGCAGGGGATCTGGCAAAACTGACAGGCGATAAATAAAAAAGCGGCCCTTTACAGGCCGCCTTGATAAAGAGGCAACAGGGAAGGAGGGAGTTTCTCAGGGAAGGCGATCAATGACGATGAGCCTGAGGCGTAAGCCAGCACGCTCGAATCGGAGAAGATGAAAAGCTTGGGAAAGGGTTGAAGTCATTGCGTAGTTTTTTGGCCTCTTCGGATGCCAAGTACTAAAGCAACTCTCAAACCAAAAACCCTTGCCGACGCCGGACCGAGGCCAGAGGAATATATGCCCCAAAATCATAGACTTAGGCGGAATCTCCAAGGGTCTACGGAATGATTGGCGCTGGCGGAAGTAGGGTTGGGAACCCAAATGTGGAACAAAAGTTCCATTATTTGATTTCTTCGTTCCCAGTCTGGACTTTGCCCTGCTCCTCCATTGCCTTCAGCTTGTTGAGCAGCGCTTTGTAGCTTATCTTGAGGATTTTGGCCGCTTGGCGACGGTTCCAACGGGTTTGGGCGAGCACGCGCTCAATCGCCTCGCGTTCGGCCTGCATGGCCGCGCGCCGGCCGATCTCGAGAAGAGATGGCATTTCCAACTCAGCTCCGTCAGAGCCTCCTTTTAAAGCCGGCACAGAAGAGGAAGCAGCGGTTGCAATTGGCGCCGTGGCGGGATGAGAGATTGAGCTCACGATTGGCTTATGAGTGGAGAGCTCGCGGATAATCTGCGCCTCGTTGCCCACGATCACGTACCGCTTCACCAGGTTCTCCAACTCGCGGATGTTTCCGGGCCAGGCATATTCCATCATGCGGGTGATCGCATAATCGCTGAACATCGGCGGATGCTTCCCGTAATGCGCGCTATAGCGCTCGAGGAAGTACTCAAGGAAAACCGGGATCTCCTCGCGGCGCTCGCGCAGTGGCGGAATATGGATTGTGACCACGTTCAACCGGTAAAACAGGTCTTCGCGGAATACGCCTTCCTCCACCGCACGTTCCAGAGGCTTGTTGGTCGCAGCCAGCACCCGTACGTCCACCTGGATGTCGCGTTTGCCGCCGAGACGTGAAAATTCGTGGTCCTGAAGCACATGCAGCAGCTTGGCCTGCAAGGCAGGATGCATTTCGCTGATTTCATCAAGAAAAATGGTTCCGCCGTTGGCCTGTTCGAACTTGCCCAGCTTTTGTCGTGTTGCGCCGGTGAATGCGCCGGGCTCGTAGCCGAAGAGCTCACTTTCCAGCAGTTCGTGAGGGATTGCGGCGCAGTTCACCTTCACGAACGGCTTTTCATTCCTGGACGATTCAGCATAGACCATGCGCGCCACCACTTCCTTGCCGGTACCGCTCTCGCCACGGATCAGCACCGTCGCCGTGGTGTCGGCGACTTGCTCAATCGTGGTTTTCACTTCCATCATCTTTGGGCTGGTGCCGAAAAGCATGGTGAAGTCGGTCTGGCGGCGGACTTGTTCGCGAAGCTGGGTTACTTCACCGAAGAGCCGCTGGCTGTCGAGAACCTTTGAGATGCGGACGTCCAGCTCTTTAGGATCCACCGGCTTGCCTACGAAGTCGTCCGCACCCAGCTTTGAGGCTTTGAAGATCACCTCCGGGTCCCGGCTGGCCGAAAGGACAATAATGGACAGTGCTGGCTTGATCTGCTTCAAGCGCTGAAGGGTCTCGGTTCCGGCGTCGTCCCGCGATGCGGTATCCAAAAGCACCAGAAAAGGGTCAAAATTTCGAAAAATCCGGAGCGCTTCAGCACTGCTGGAAGCCACCGCTACCTCAAAGTTGCGGCGGGTAAGGTGGGTCGCCAGATACTTGGCCATGACCACATCTTCGTCCACAATCAGTACTCGACTTTTTGGGTTCATGGCACTCCTGGCAACCGGTTATGGCGGGAGCAGACGGAGGCTTAAATTGGCGTTCCCCGCCGTCCACTGTTGCACTCAGATTCCATTTTCAGGTATTTGGATGCTCAAAGGAAGCGAAAACTGCGCGCTTAAACTCATACCGAGTAGCCGAATGGAATAAGACTGAAGGTCAGGAGAGATCAGGAGGAAGTACAAGGGGCGCTCGGTGCGCCCCTCAGGCTGTGCCTAGGAAGAGCGCTTACCGGTAATGAAGTGGTAGGGCGGCCAAGGTCCGCTCATTACGACTTCTACTCCGGGCAGATGGCGGGTGGCCATCTGATACTTGTTCTGATACTTCTCCACCTTCTTGTGGTCAATCAGGTGGGCGATATCGATCAACATGCCACCAGAATCAACTTTGCGGCAGCAGACGTCCTGATCGAGAGGATCGAAAATCTTGTGAACTTGAACGGAGAGAGCGCGGGCTTTAGTCTGGCGTTCACGCTGGCGGGCTGCCTTTTCGCGCAGCTTGCTGAGATATTCGCTGCCAACAGTCGCGGGCAGCTCAATTTCTTCGAGCGCTTCCCGAAGGGAGCCGTCTTTGATCAGCAGTTTCAGGTGCATCTCGGCCTTGCCTTTCAGCTTGGCCACGCTCTCCATGAACGCCTTGCGATTCAGGCGCACGGCCCGGCGAAGCGCCTCATCCGAGTCAAATACTGTGCCGAAACGGAACGGCAGAACTGTGGTGCGCTTAAAGCACTCGCTCACCACATGCGCGTGCTGCAGGAGCGCGGTCTGTCCCAGGTCGCCGGTAGGAATGTACTCGCTCACAATTACGGAGAACTCTCCGCTGTTGTAGGAAAAGGTCTGCGCGTCTGCAATACCTTTTAAGTTTTCTACGGGAACTGGGCGGCGGGACCGAATACCATTTTGGAAGGCTTGTTGCTCAACGATGCAGTACGCGTACCATGCCATTGGGATTGCTTCTCCTGTCCGGAAAAACGCTCGGGCCGGTGTTGGTTAAGAGTCGGGCGATTTACTTCGAAGAGCTGCTCGGGCTTTGAACTTGGCGGGTTTTCCAAGCGCCTCAATCATCCTATGATGAGGTTCAGAGAAATGCAACAGACTCTGTGCACGGATTCAAAAAAAGTTTGATGTTGAATCGGACTACCCTTATCACCCTGTAAATCACCTCTCACAGAGTGAGCCCATAATCATTCAACTCCTTCTAACCCAGAGCGTTAGAGCTATTCTGGGAAATAGGATCAGCACTCATCTTGGTTGCTCTTGCATCCATTTCAGGTACATCGTCCTATCGGACACTGCCCGTGCTCTAAGCGTTGTTCGCCCACTTGACCTCCGACCGTGCTTTCCTAGGTAATACTCCCACGAGAGCAGCCATCGGCATCTCACAGTGGGCAGTCGTCAGAAGTTTCTCAAGTTGCCATGGTTCCTCCAGAGTCCACAAAGCCAGCCTCTTACGCTCCGGATAAGTTCGTAGTCGAGGTCTTTTCGGAACTGGACGAAGCCACCATCCAGAAACGCTGGCAGCACTTGAACGTGGTTCTTCGATTGAGCATGCTCACAGGTCTGCAGATGCAACTGGAG
>JBAIYI010000344.1:0-1759 GCA_037915955.1 Terriglobales bacterium | reverse complement strand
GTGCTCCACGGAGAAATACTGATAAGGCGTGTAACCCCAGCTGAAATAATCATCGGCCCATGCGGTCCAGGGCAGAAAGAGAATGGCGTTTACCCCAAGCTGCTGGAGGTAATCCAGCTTTGGGACTATGGCGTCCAGCGCTGCGCGACCCGCAGTGGCCTCGCTCGCATAACGGAGCTCATCGGTGAAGTCGTCAATGTTCAGCTCGTAAATCACCAGATCACGAATGGGCTGGCGGCTGGCAAGCGGAGTTACATCAGGTTCCGGGCTGGGGCCGATCACGAACGCTGAGTTCTGGTTCTTCACGTCCTCGCCGCCGTAACGTGAGCATGGATCGGAGACGATCCGTACCTGGTCGTTCAGGAACGTGACCAGATATTTGTATTCGTAGAAGCCGGCTTTCAGAGGCTTGGTGGTAAATGTATACGCGAAGCCTTTGCTGTTCTCCTCGCGTTGCAGGGCGTTGGCGTCGTCCTTGGTCCAGTTTGTCTGCCCCAGGTGCTCCTGAAAAGTGCCGATCACGTGGATCGATGCGATCCTGGGATCGCCGTAGTTCGCGATCTCAGGTCGTTCGCGAAATTGGCTGGGATCTTTTGTCCGGTCGGGGAAGAACAGCGAGAACCTCACCGGACAGGTCTGGGCCTGATCATCGAGCCGCCAAGCCCCGAATTGATGGTTGGTGGGATCCATGTAGAAGCTGGGACTCACCGCAGGAACGAGCTGGAGCCTGGCTGCGGCGGCGGAACCGCTTTGGGGAGAAACGGCAATGGCCGATGCGGGGCCTGGGTCAGGGCCTCTTTTGCGTGAACCTGCTGCGTCGAGCGCAGTTGCACCCTCGGTGCGATTACCGGCAGGATTTGCTTTCGGGGGTAAATTCTGCCTTGCGGACTTGTCTTTGGGATCAGCAGCCATGAAGACCTCCTCTGCTGATTGCGTGGGCGTACCACAGTGGGAAGTCACATGCGAACCGTGAAGGCCGCACAGATCTGCCCTGAGCGGGGGTGGGTAGACTCAGAGCAGTTCCATGCTACTGCAAGCCGCGGGTGACCACAAGCGACAGGCCTTTTGCGACGATGCCGACAGTATGAGGGCAGCCCTCAAGAATACTGGAAGCTGTCTCACAAATGACTTGATCTAGTAATGCGCTTTGTAGCACAGGCGCCCTCGCCTGTGCCGGTTTACTCTTCGGGGACCCACGGATCTTTGATCTTCTGCTTCCGTTTAGGGCTTGCACATTCCACGTCGCCAATACCAGGGATATTCCTGCGGACTCCGGGCGCCGGTTTCCACCGCGTTGATGGCGATGTCGAGAATCTTGGCCCCCAAGTCCTCCTCCGATCTGATCAGGTGATCGCCACTCATCAATCCAGACCAAACCCCTTCTCTTCAAGAGCTTGTCTACGCTGTGTGACGATGCTCCCTTAATGCCCTTCATGATTGTTGCTAACCGCAAATAACCCAGCCCGTCCGGCAGTGGAGTCAATATCAGGTGAACGTGGGTTATCACCACAACCGACTCCAGTTCGTACCGCTTGCCGACGTCGCCCAAACAATGGTGAAGGACCAGCCACTGCGCCTTATCATTCAGGGTCAGACCGTCGCTTGTATGGAATGTGATGAAGGACGAACCGCCGTCTTTTTCAATGTGTGGTAACTTGCGGCGGTAGCAAGAGCTACATCAACAACATCTGGTGTACCATTCTTCTTCGGGGGGCGGGGCGGCCTCTAGTGACTAGACCTCGAAAACCCGGTACGGCTT
>JBAIYI010000435.1:0-7765 GCA_037915955.1 Terriglobales bacterium | reverse complement strand
GCAGGTGTGCCTTGAGCCAACAGCAGGATTGCTGTCCAGAGAACTCTCACCTTTTCAGGAACGAGGGTGCAGCACTCTTCTTGCGTCAGAGAAGCGCTCACCCCGGCCGAGTTTCCAGGAGCTCCAGGGCCTCATCATTCACGATCTGCCCTTGGCGCATGGTGATGACCCGCTGTCCCAACGCGCGAGCTTCTTCGCGATCGTGCGTGACAAACAGCGCAGGGATCCGCTCTTCAGCGATCCACATCTTCAGGTCCTGAATGATCTGCATCTTCAGTTCGTCATCCAGCGCCGAGAATGGCTCGTCCAGCAATAGGAGCCGTGGCTTGATTGCAAAGGCGCGTGCCAGGGCCACCCGCTGCCTTTCTCCGCCTGAAAGGTCCCGCGGACGCCGGCCCGCCACCCGGCTCAATTGGAAGCGCTTCAGGATTTCTGCAAGGCTGTGTTTCCGTTGGTCTGCCGGCACGTGCAGCGCAAAATCCACATTCTGCTCGGCGCTCATGTGCGGGAACAAGGCCAGGTCCTGGAATACATAACCGATCCTGCGCTCTTGGGGAGAAAGGTTGATTTTTTTGCTGCTATCGAAAAATACGCAATCATCCATGGCGATGGAGGCACTGTCCGGAGGGAGCAGTCCTGCCACGCACTGCAGCAGTGTCGTTTTGCCTGACCCTGAAGGTCCAAAAATTACGGTGACACCGTGCTCGGCCTTAAAATTCACTTTCAACTCAAACGTCGCGCCGCTCCCGGACAAAAACTTCTTTTGAATTTCCACCTGTAGTCTGCTCATCGCCCGCTCCAGGGCGCCGGTTTGTGGTTCAGCAAATAAACCACACAGAGAAGCCCGTAGGAAAAGATCAGGAGCGCAAGCGCAGTTTGGTTGGCGGAAGCATAGTCCAGCGCCTGCACGCGATCGTAAATATCGATCGATAGCGTCCGCGTCACGCCGGGAATGTTTCCACCTACCATCAGTACGACGCCGAACTCGCCCACCGTATGGGCGAAGCTCATGACCAGGCCGGTCAACAATCCCGGCCATGCGAGCGGCAAAACTACCCGCCCATACGTCTTCCACCTGCCGGCGCCAAGCGTGTGAGCGGCGTCAATCAATCTGAGGTCAACACCACGAATCGCAGCCGCAATGGGACTCACCGCGAAGGGGAAGCTGTACAACACGGATGCAATCAGCAGTCCGGAGAAGCTGAACGCCAGCGTCGTTCCTGTCAGGTCACGATACCAGCGGCCAAAAGGTGTGCTGGTTCCAAACAGGACCAGAAGGTAAAAACCGAGTACGGTTGGGGGCAACACCAATGGCATGCCCACCAGGGCTTCCACAATGAATTTCCAGCGTCGTCGCGAAAGCGCCAGCCACAGAGCCAGCGGCGTCCCGGCGAGCATGAGAATGCACGCGGTGAGAGAGGCGAGCCTCGCCGTAAGGACAACGGCCTGCCAGTTCATCGCGCGCTCTCCTCAAGGCCGTACAATCATGACCTCAGTGGATTTGATCAGAGCAGCCGCCACGTCATTTTTCTTCAAGCCCATTTCCGCGGCCGCTTCGGCGGTGATGATGCTGGTAATCACTTGTCCGGCGATCGAAAGACGCACCTGCGCGAGCAGGCCATCCACTTTAACTTCCAACACACGGCCAATGAGCTGATTTCGTCCGCTGATCTTGCGGAAATTGCGCCGTGTCTCCGGCCCGGATTTCACTTCAGCTTTGGGGATGAATCGCTCCAGCTCTGATTCCGGTACGCGATGGTGCCCTCCGGGCGTGACCACCGTCCGTATCTTGCCGGAATAAATCCACTTCTTCAGAGTTGGGTAACTGATGCCGAGGCGAGTCGCAGCTTCTCTTGGCTTGAGTGGCATGGAGGGAAGTATACGGTTCTATACGATTTCAATCAACTTAAATGTTCGTTTTTAAGTGCTCCGGGGTTGGCGATCTAGAGCAATCCGCTGGGAGCGCCTGAGCGTACTCAGATGTAACTTTTTGTTAACTCATTCATCTCAAGGACCATATCCAGTGTGTCTCTGCCGCGGGCAGGACATCTATTTATGATGGAGTTATTCAGCGGCCCCAGTTATTTTGGAGCAGGGAAGCGAGCCCCACAGCCATGTTGATCAAGAAAAACAGCGATATTCCCTCATCAGAAATCACGTCTAAATCGAATTATCTTAATCGGCGCAAATTCATCACCGGTGCAATCGCAACCGGAGCCGCCATCGCCGGCGGACTTTACCTGCGCAACACAGATTCACCGGAGCACCCGGGCTCCGTGGAAGCGTCAGGGACTGGCGGCCAGAAACTCAGCGGAATCATCAAGAGCCATTACAGCACCACGGAAAAGCCGACCTCGTTTAAGGACATCACCAACTACAACAACTATTACGAGTTCAGCACAGATAAATATCGCCCGGCTGGCCTCTCGGCGAATTTCAAGACACGCCCGTGGACCGTCGCCATTGACGGCATGGTCAAAAAGCCGACGACGCTCGACATTGACTCCGTGCTGAAGCTGGCGGCGCTGGAAGAAAGGATTTATCGCCATCGTTGCGTGGAAGGCTGGTCCATGGTGATTCCGTGGGTGGGCTTTCCCCTTTCTGCTTTGATTAAAAAAGCAGATCCGTTGCCGAGCGCAAAGTTTGTCGCCTTCCAAACGATTGTTGCGCCCGACCAGATGCCGGGACAGCGAGGGGATGTTCTCAATTGGCCCTATGTCGAGGGCCTTCGCATGGATGAAGCCATGCACCCTCTCACCATTCTTGCGGTCGGGCTCTATGACGAAGTTCTGCCCAATGTTGACGGAGCGCCGCTGCGCCTGGTGGTGCCATGGAAGTATGGGTTCAAAGGTATTAAGGCGATTGTGAAAGTCAGCTTCACGGACAAGATGCCGCCTACAAGCTGGAACCAGTACGCGTCGAATGAGTACGGCTTCTACTCCAACGTGAATCCCACGGTGGATCATCCACGCTGGAGCCAGGCGACGGAGCGGAGGATCGGTGAGAGCCTGTTTGCACCCAAACATCCTACGCTTATGTTCAACGGCTACGCTGACCAGGTCGCCAGCCTGTATTCGGGAATGGACCTGAGGAAGAATTTCTGATGATCCAGGTCCCTGACAAAGCTGTGCGTGTGCTGAAGGTCCCGGTGTTCCTTCTATGCCTTGGTCCGCTTGGCCTGCTGGTGTGGAAAGCCTTCCAGCAGGACCTCGGGGCGAATCCGGTGGACGTGATTACCCGCTCCACCGGCAAGTGGACGCTCGTCTTTCTTCTGCTCACGCTTGCTGTTACGCCGCTGCGCAAGCTGGCCCGGATTCCGTGGTTGATTCGGTTTCGCCGGATGCTCGGCCTGTTTGCTTTCTTCTTTGGCTGCCTGCACCTGACCACGTATGTGTGGCTCGATAAATTTTTTGATGTGCATGCCATGCTGCACGACATCGCGAAACGCAAGTTCATCACCGCCGGCATGACCGGGTGGTTCCTGATGCTTCCTCTTGCGGTCACTTCAACCACCGGATGGATCCGCCGTATGGGAGGGAAGCGTTGGCAGCGGCTGCACCGTCTCATTTATTTAAGTGCCCTGGCTGGCGTTGTTCACTTTGTGTGGCTGGTGAAAGCCGACCTGCGCCGTCCACTCGCGTACGGCAGCGTTCTCGCTGCACTTCTTCTTTATCGTTTCTTTATGTGGTCCATGACGAAATTCAGGTCGAGGGCGCGAGCCGGGATGCCTGCTGTAAGTGCATCGGGGACTCAGGCGTGAGAGCGTTTTTCCTGACGTCTGCATCATCGCCTGAAGCGCGTGCATCTTAATTCTGGTGCGTCATCCATCCCTGTTATCAGGGCGGCTGAAGCCGGCAGAATGCGGAATCGTGATGAAGACGAGCAATCTTGAAGACATCAACGTGGGCGAAATACTCGATCGCGTCCTGGACAAGGGGATTGTCATCGATCCATCCGCGCGCGTCTCCCTGATTGGGCAGGATCTGCACGCGATGCGCGGCAGGGTTGTGGTCGAGGCTGTGAACACGTTTCTATAGCCGCAACGCGAATCTCGAAAAAAGAAAGGCGCAACCTGAGGGCTGCGCCTTTTTCAATCAGAGCTCAATTGCTATTTACGGATGGAAGTCAACCTTGATCTGGGTGCTTTGCTCAATGGGTTGGCCGTTCAGCGTTGCCGGCTTGAACTTCCACTGCCGAACTGCATCGGACGCAGCATCTGTGAATACCGGTTGTCCGCTCACGTATCTCACGTTGTTAACTTTGCCGTCCTTGCCGACTTTCACTTCCACTACCACCGATCCGCTCAAGCGGCGGATCTTGGCGATTTCCGGATAAGTCGGGGGAACAGTCTTGAGCACCTTCAGCGGTTCCAACTCAGACTGCGCCATTCCGGGAGTTGACGTGGCCACCGGACGGGCAAGGGATGACAATGCGCCGGAAGCGCTCGCCGATCCCACACTCATCACTGGGGCTACGTCGTTGCTCTGGCCGGCAGAGGCGTGAAGACGCGAAGGACCGCCATTCAGAGACACCGTCATCGGCTCGCTTTTTGGTTGTGGTTCCGGTGCTGCCGCGGCCTTTTCCACGGGCCTGGCGCTGGGCTTTTCCACTTTCCTTGCTTCAGCCTGAACCGGCGCGGGCTTGGATACGCTTACCGTGTTCGCACTCGACGAAACGGGTTGAGATGAACTGGCTGTGGTGCTGGCCGGCGCGGTGTTGCTCGCGAAGCCCGCCGCGGAAGCGGGTTGGGTGCTGGCTGCGTCACTTCTGGGCTGCGCGGATGCCACCGATGCCGCAGAAGCCTTATGTCCCTTCGCGAAATAGAAAGTGATGGCAGCCGCGACGGCGACTATCGCAACAATGGCGATCAGCTTGTTGTTGTTGCTCGGTTTGCTGGTTTCCCCTGCTACCGAATCAAAGGTTCCAAAGCTGGCGCGAACTTCCGTCTTCGGTTTCTCCTCGAATTTGGGCACGGCGAGTTGAGGGGCAACTTCCGCCGCCAGAGGCGCCGGCTTTAACTCTACTTTGTTCACCACCGGAACTGGCGTACGCGCGGGAGCAGCCGCCACGGCAGGGCCGGAGCTTGCTGCAGGTGTTGAACTCACCGGAGCCGGTTTCACGATCACCGGGCCTGGCGCCGGTCGCGGCGTGGGAGCAGGCTGCGCGGAGGCCGCCGGCTCGATCCCTTCTTCGCGCATGCGGCGTTCTTTCTGCAGCAGTACGCTGATCTGGTCCGCCATGGTCTTGAGTACGGCCACGTGCGTAATCGTGAATGCGTGCGCCGTGGGTGCGAAGCAGGCAATGACTCCGATGACTTTATTGTCTTCCTTGATCGGGGTCACGACCATGGACTTGATGCCGAGGGCGCGAATCGCCGCCGTATCCACGCGGGTGTCAGTCTCTGCATCGTCGCAGCGTAGCTCCTTGCCTGTCTGGATGCAAAGCCCTGTAAAACTGCCTTCCACGCGCAGTGCCGTTCCTACTTCAGGCGCGGCGGAGCCGCTGCGCGCGCGGCAGATGATCTCGTCGGCATTGCCTTCGCTCAGTGCGATGGCGGTGCCGGAAGCGTTGGTGAATGCCTGGGCGCGCTGCGCGATGACCGTCAGTTCATCGCCGCCTGCCCGTACTCTGGGTTTCGATTCTGTTGGTTGGGTCGCCATGGTTACGCCGTCCTGCAAAACTTTTTCTCCTCAATGACCGCGGCGCATGGTTTGCTGCATGCGTCACGAAAACCTGAACTGCCTGCCAGATCCCGGAAGTGCTTTTTCTTGAAAACAACTTGGGCCCATTCGAATCGGCTTGCTCGTACAGCCTTGCTGCTCCGAATGCCTAGGCGTCACAGGGGAAAGGAGAAACGCTTACGCCGGAACAATGCGGCTGTGCTTACGGCCAAACGCGCTTGCTCTTGTCGCCATTGGTGGAAGCCGTGGTGACAGGAGCGCTCTGCACCGCTACCGGACGGGCCGCATCGCCCACGGGAGCGCCGCCGCCTTCCAGAATCCTCGCTGCCACGCGAAGGGCCTCAATTTCGGCCTGCAGGCCGGAAATCTGCGCCTGGAAAATGGCGATCTGGTTCTCTTTTTCCTTGATCGCGTCGTAAATGTTGTTCATCTTTTTGCATCCTTTCCGTTCGCGAATATAGCAACGGTGGAACCATTGTCAACGTAACCCCCGGGCCACATGTTCAGTCCTTTACCCTAGGCTTTGGTCTCACTGGTGCATGAACTTTCGGTCAGGTCAAACTCGCGCCAGCGCCAAATTCGGGCAGAAAACCGCTTGAAAGGCGGGCAAAACAGGGAAGAAAAACGGGACCCAATCGAGCGCCGTGCGAGGCCGATTTTGCAATCGGTTTGTAGGACAGGGGTATCCCTTTCGTCACCTCGCACCCGCCGACCATGGTACTTCGCTGGCGGAATCGAACGATTCGTCACTTTGATTAACGCAATGTAAATTTTTGATATGTAAAGCAGAGTAAAGGGAGGTAGAATTCTGCCGCCTTATAAACCGATGGGTCCCGGTGTTTGAAAATAAGGGTGCCTCGCAGGAGTCCGGGTTCACGGTGGGCAGATTTTAAGGAGAATCCTCCCCTATGAAGCGTTTGGCAGTGCTTTCCCTCTGTGTGCTTCTGTGCGGCGTCATCGCGGCTCCTGCGTTCGCACAAAGCGCTTCGACAGCGACAATCGTAGGACAGGTCACCGACCCGCAGGGCGCGGTGGTACCCGATGCGAAGGTAACCGCAACGAATCAAGACACGGGCGTGGGACGTACAGTCACCACAACCGGATCCGGCAACTACACGATTCCCAACTTGCCCCCTGGAAAATACACCATCAAGGTTGACGCGAAAGGCTTCACCGCAGGCCAGGTAAAAGACGTCACTCTCAACGTTGGTGACCAGCGCGACATGAGCTTCAAACTCGGCGTTGCCGGCGCCGCCGAGTCCGTGGAAGTGACCACTGCGGCTCCGCTGATTGAGACGACGAAAACCGATGTTTCTACCTCAATCACCAATCTGGACATCGAGCGCCTGCCTACTATTTCTGGCGCTGGCGGAACAGTCAACGACTACGCTCAGCTTGCGCTCACCACGCCCGGCGTGAAGGCGGATACAAGCGGCCTTACCAGTGACCTTATCGCCCCCGGATCGATCAATAACCGCGGCAATCTTTATAACGTGGACGGCGCCAACATCACGGACCAATTGGTTTCCGGACGTGACAGCACAGGCGCTTCGATTGACGAAGTGCAGGAATTCCAGGTCATCACCAACAACTACAATGCGGAATACGGGCAGGCGACCGGCTTGGTGATGAACGTGGTGACCAAGTCCGGCACGAACGGCGTGCATGGTGAAGGCCACATGTATTTCCGTGGCCGCAATCTGGCTGCCTCTGATCCTTTCTACAACCTCGGTTTTATCGATCCGGGCACCGGGCTGGTGGATGATCCGCGTTGTCCGAACAATGGCGTGAGCGGTGATATTTCAGGCTGCCCGCGTGCTCCTTTCCATCGCAAAGAGTACGGCTTCACGGTGGGTGGACCATTTGTAAAGAACAAGCTGTTCTGGTTCACCTCTTATGAACATAGCACTCAGGGTGTGCCTCTCATCCTGACTCCCTTCGGCAGCGCCGTCACAGTGCAGTCGCCTAACAACAATCTCCTTTATTCCGGCAAGATTGATTACAAGCTTTCCGAGAATAACAACGTGAACATCCGTTATGCCGTGGATCGATTCCGGTCCAGCAATGTCATCGTGCAAACGGGC
>JBAIYI010000709.1:0-1680 GCA_037915955.1 Terriglobales bacterium | reverse complement strand
TGCCCAATGCGGCCGGCATGTTCCCGTCCTTCGACGGGCGTCCAAACCGCGAGTGGAAGGACTTCCGCTCCGAGTTCGGACCGATCTTCAGCTTCTAACCAACTCAGCAGTAAAAACAAATGGACCGGGAAAAATTCCCGGTCCATTTTTTTGTTTCCTGTGAAAACGGCTTACGGCAACACGTAACGCATGTCAACCCAACCCATTCCCAGGTGCGCGTTCTTGGGAGCGCCATTGGGGACGAACCAGGGAGCGCGCGTGACGTAAGAGCCTTGCGTGATCAACTGCAGAGCTCCGTATTGCGGGTTCTTCCAGAAAGTCTGGATCCAGCCGACCGTGCCTTCCTGAATCGCGCGGTTGGCTGCCTGGGCCGATCCGGGGAAACCGAATCCTGCGAACTTGCCCGGGACCGGGTTTGTGGGATCGGGGAAGAAGTTGCGCTGGTAGTACGCGCCTCCATAGTAGCCATACAGCATAGTCTGCGGCGTAATCTGATATTCAAAACCGCCGATTCCTGACCCCGAGTGCACCAAAGAGGGTGTCCCGTCCGGACGAACAACGGCCTGCGGCCCCATGCCGAAGATGTACCGGCCTCCGCCATCGCTGATGAACGAATTCGCGATCAGGCGCAGGTTCTTCACCACTTCCAGGTTTACGTTGACTGATCCACCACCGCCGGTTTTCGTATTGGAGGTAAACGTACCACCAGGAAGGGTCGTTGTCTTGACGCTGGTCAGCAGGCCAACCGCCTCCACGTGGAAGTGCTTCCCGCCGATGTCCGTGTCATAAGCGATCTTGGGAATGATGTCCGGGTGAACGTTTGGCGTCGCGCTGTTGTTGGCGAAGTCAAACTGGGGGGTGAGGATGGCGTTCAGGCCGAACGGAAGGGTAATCTGCTGCTGGTTATTGATGGTCTGACCGGCAAACTGCTCCGGATTTTCGATTGCCACGCCGAGTGCCCAGTTCTTGTTCGGGTGATAGGCCACGCGGAATTGCGGGGCGCGCGTCCAGGTCAGGCCCGCCTGGTAGTTGAAGTCCATGTCCTGGCTGTAAAAAATATCAGAAGGATTGGGTGAGACTCCAACGCGGTTAGGCGTCAACCAGCTCCACGATTGTCCGCCCAGGATCTCCCACTTGCCCCGCTTCAGGTCTAGCCAGAAGAGGCGCTGGCGCAACGTGTGGCTGTTGCTGGTAACGAATACGTTTGCGGCGTCGTTACCCAGGAAGTCCATCTCGTAGTAGCCGGCCACATCGTTCTCGCCGAACTTGCTTGTCGCCTTCAGGCTGATGCGCGAGTTCTGCGCGGTCAGGCGCGTCTCGGTGAGATGCCCCTGCAGCGTGTTGCTGAAGGGAATGGCGAAGAAGTTGGTTCCCAGCGTGCCTGCGTTGGTGCTGCGAAAAATGGTAGTAAAGTCCATGAAGCCGCCCGGCGTGAAGTCGGCGCCGCCGATGCGGAACGAAAGCGGCGACTCTTTTACCTTTTCAGCATCGCTTTGCACAACCGGCGTGTTGGATACGTTCGTGGTGTTCAGTGACGCGTTGACGATCTGCGGGGAAGGCGTGGAGTTCGTGGCCGCAACCGGAGTTTCCGTGACTTGCTTTCTCAGCCGCTCCAGCTCCTGCTGCTGAGCTGCGATCTGCTTTTGTTGTTGTTCGAGCGCCCTTTGCTGTTCCTCCATT